>NZ_JBWOPL010000050.1:0-126286 GCF_056451265.1 Rhodocaloribacter sp.
TCATGCGAAAGCTACGATGGGGACTGTTCGGAACAGCCCGGATCAGCCGAAAGATCATTCCCGCCCTTCGACGTTCCGAGCGGCACGAGCTCGTCGCCGTGGCGAGCCGGGACGAAGAGCGGGCGAAGGTCTATGCCCGTGCCTGGGACATCCCCCGGGCCTATGGCGACTATGGGGCGCTCCTCGCCGATCCCGACGTAGACGTGGTCTACAACCCTCTGCCAAACCATCTCCACGCGCCGTGGACGATCCGCGCGGCGGAGGCCGGCAAGCACGTGCTCTGCGAGAAGCCCCTCGCGCTTACGGTCGCAGAGGTGGATGCGGTGGGCGAGGCGGCCCGACGCGCGGGTGTGGTGGTGACGGAGGCCTTCATGTATCGCCATCATCCCCGCACCCGGCGGGTGCGCGAAATGATCGAAGGCGGCGAGATCGGCGATCTTCACCTGGTCCGAGGCGCGTTCACGTTCACGCTCGACCGGCCCGACGACTTCCGGTGGCGACCTGAATGGGGCGGCGGGAGCCTGTGGGACGTCGGATGCTATCCGGTCAATTTTGCCCGGTACGTCGTCGGTGCGGAGCCGGAGTCGGTTTTCGCCGACGCGGTCCTCGGCTCTACGGGCGTGGATGTTTCGCTCGCCGGGCAGATGCGCTTCCCCGGCGGTGTGCTCGCGCCGTTCGACTGCGGCTTCCGGTCGCGCTTTCGCATGGAGATGACGTTCGTCGGCAGCCGGGGCGTGCTCCACGTGCCACGGGCGTTCAAGCCGTCGGCGAAGGCCGCGCTCGTGCTCGTTCGCCACAAAGGGGACGACGAGGTGGTCGTCTCCGTGCCGGGGCCGGAGGATCTGTATGCGGGGGAGATCGAGGACCTGGCCGACGCCGTGCTCGACGGCAAGACGCCCGGCCTCCCGCTCGCGGACAGCCGCGCCAACACGGCCGTTCTGACGGCGCTGCTCCGCTCGGCGCGTGAGGGCCGTCCGGTCCGTCCTTGAGCAGCGAAGCGCCACGGCGGTTGAGAAAGCCGGGATCGGGTCGAAAACACGGAGGGAGGCTTTCGTCCCGAAAGGGCGGAGCCGCGGAACCCCCGCCCCGCAGGGTGACGTTGACTATCCGCCCGCGACGCTCTCACCTTTAGCCGAAGACCGGACATGCCGTTGTTGCCGTACAGTGTGCGCGAGGGACTCGCCGGGTTGCGCCGCGCCCGTTTTGCTTCCGTGGCCTCGACGAGCGCCATGGCGGTTGCGCTCGTGATGATCGGGCTGTTCATGCTCCTGACCTACGAGGCGCAGGCCGTCTCCGACTGGCTCCGGCAACGTGTGGGGGAACTCGAGATTTTCCTCGAAGACGTCAACGAGCCGATGGCGCAGGCACTCAAGGAACGCGCCGCCTCCATGCCGGGCGTGGCCGAAACGGAATACGTCTCCCGCGCCGAGGCCGAGGCCATCTTCAAACGGGAGTTCGGAGAGGGCGCCGAGCTGTTCTTCGACGAGCCGTTCCTGCCCGCTTCGATCAAGGTGCGCGTCGAGCCGGATTATGCCAACCCGGACAGTCTTCAGGCGCTCGTCGAGGAGTTTGCCTCGTGGAACCGGGTCGACGAGGTCGTCTTCAACCAGCCCTTGCTCGTCAAGGTGCAGCAAAACCTGCGGCTGCTCTCGATGATCGGACTCGCACTCGGGGTGCTCGTCGTGCTCGCCTCGGTGTTCCTCGTCGCCAACACCATCCGGCTGACGATCTATGCCCGCCGTCTCTTGATCCGCACCATGAAACTCGTCGGAGCCACCGACGCCTTCATCCGTCGTCCCTTCATCGTGGAGGGCATTGCGCAAGGTTTTCTGGCGGCCGTGCTCGCCCTGGTGGTGCTCGCCGGGCTGTACACCTTCATGCGGAGTTATCTCCCCGCCATCGACGTACCGGGGCTCGTGCCGGTCGCGTTCGGCCTCGGACTGCTGTCGATCGGCGTGGCGCTCGGGTGGGTCGGGTCGTACTTCTCGGTGCGTCGCTTCGTCAAGAACGTGGCGCTCCACTGAGCCGCCTTCGCGCGTTTCATTGCCGGGACCGGCCCTCGCGCGACACATCTTTTTTTCGCTCCGGCTGGATCCTTTCGTGAAGGAGGCGTACGCTTCGTAAAGGTGCGGCGCCCTTCACCACCCCACAAACGACGAATTTTTCCGAAGAAAGAAGATGAATCCTTTGAAGATGATGGGCCGCGTGGGGGCGGCGACGCTGATTCTCCTCGGCCTGACGGCCTGCGGCAAGGGGACGGGGGTGGGGGAGACGGAGGAAGGCCGGCTCGTCCTCGGCACGACGGAGGCGACGGAGACCGTGACCCGGGCCGTCGCGCCGGAGAATCGCACGCTCGTGCTCGACGGCTTCTCGGGCCACGTCGCGCTCACGGGCTCCGCCGATGAGGTGGCGCACCTGACCTTTACGAAGCACGCGCGCGGGGATGGCGCGTCGGCGGCCCGGCGCGCACTCGAACGCATCCGCATCGAGGAGAGCGGCGACGAAACGACGTACCGGTACGTGCTCCGCGCCGACGCGCCGAGGGTCAGCCGCGTGGACGTGACGGGCACGGTCCCGAAAAACACGACACTCCGGATCCTGCTGCAAAACGGCCATGTGACGCTCGCAGGCCTCGAAGGGCCGGTGTGGGTCAAAGATGAGAACGGCAACGTATGGATCTCGGGTGCGGGGGCCACGGTCGAGGTGGAGACGCACAACGGAAACGTCGCCGTGGGGATGGCGCGCCTCGCGCCGGAGGCCCGGGTGAACCTCACCACGGTCAACGGCGACCTCACGCTCGCGCTGCCGCCCGAGGCCTCGGCCCGCGTGGAGGCGCGCACGAAAGCCGGTGAGATCAGGGTCGAGGGGCTTGCCTTTGCCGAACGAAGCCTCGATCCCGTGGGCGCGGGAGGACGGTTCCGTGGAAAACTAGGCTCCGGCGGGGCGGTCGTCACGCTGAAGACCGAAAACGGCGCCGTCACGATGCGGGCGGGCGCTCTCGAACCCGCGCCTATGCCTGCCGACACGACGGCGATGCCCGCGCCTCCACCGAGCGCCGACACGACGGCGATGCCCGCCGTCCCGGCTCCTGTGCCGGGCACGACCCCTGCGCCGGACACGACCGCCGGGCCGGGTTTCATCGCGCCGCCGGATACGACCGGGACGGGGCGCTGACGGGAAGGAAAGCCGCTCAACCTTCCGGGACGACGGCGACGATCCGGAGCGGCCCGCCGCTTCCGCCGCGAATCTTCATCGGAAGCGCGATCACGGTGAAGCCGGTCGTCGGGAGACGGTCGAGGTTCGCCACGTTCTCGAAGGCCGGGATGTTCGCCGCGAAGAGCGTCCGGTGCGACTCGAACAGGCGCGACTGCCCGTAGTCGATGCTCGGAGTGTCGAGGCCGATGGCATGGACCGCGCGGTTCTCGACGAGCCACCGGGCGGCTTCGGGGGCGAGGCCGGGGAAGTGGAGCTTCGGCACGGCCTCCGCGCCGCGCTCGTCGGCGCCCATGTACGCGGTGCGGTCGGGCCAGAAGCGCCCGAAGCCAGTGCGGAGAAGCACGATGACGCCGTCCGGCAGCCGCCCGTGTTCGGCTTCCCATGCCTCGAAGTCCGCCGTCGTGACGAGGTAATCCCGGTCGGCGGCGGCCTTCTCTGTCACGTCGACGACGACGGCGGGGCCGATGAGCTGCGTGAGCGGGATCTCGTCGGTGGTGCGCTGCCCTTCGGCGAAATGAACCGGGGCGTCGAGGTGGGTGCCGCCATGCTCGGCGGTGGAGAAAGAGTAGGCCGCATAATAGTACCCGGCGTCGGTGATGCCCTCGAAGTCGGTCGTCTTCTCGAAGCCCGAGGCCGTGGGCCAGTACACGGTGTTCTCATCGAAGGCATACGTGAGGTCGATGATCTCGCCGTTCGGGAAGGCGGCAGGGGGCGGCTCGGGCGCCCGGCACGACGCAAGGGCAAACGCCGTCATGAGGAGAAAGGTCGCGGGTTTCATCGGAAGTCTCGGGTTTGGTGAGGAGGGTGGTGGGAAGATACGGCGGTGGGGAGATGGGTGCGGCCATTTTTCTTCTTCAGCAGGAGTGGGCAGCGTTGCCCGTTCGCGCAAGCTAAAGCATACGGCTACGGGTGCATGGCCTCATGACGAGAGCCAAACGGCGAAGCTGATCCGAACCATCCACCCATACAATCCGAAATCCCGATGGAATCGGGCGGGGGCGTGGAGAGAGGCACACGCGCGTCGTACCTTCCCGCCTTTCCCGTGAAGCATGAGACCCTTTCGACGATGCGTGTTGGTCTGATTTACGACCTTTTCGACGATTACCCGTGGGAGCCGGGGGAAGCGCCCGACGCCGACGCCGAGAACGAGCCGCCGGAGACGGTGGCGGCCCTCGCGGCGGCGCTCGAGACGCTCGGCCATACGCCCGTGCGCGTCGGCACGGCGTACGACCTCCTGCGCCGGATGCCCGCGCTCGACTTCGACGCCGCCGTCAACATCGCCGAGGGGGCGCGGGGGCGCAACCGCGAGGCGTACGCGCCGGTCCTCCTCGAAATGGCGGGTGTTCCGTTCCTCGGCTCCGATGCGCTCACCCTCTCGCTCAGCCTCGACAAGGCATGGACGAAGGACCTCGCCGTCGCCGCCGGGGTGCGGACGCCGCCGTACCGCACGTATGCTTCCGCGGACGCCGTGGCGGAGGCGGATCTGCCCGGCCCGTTTCCGCTCTTCGTCAAGCCCCGGTATGAGGGCTCGTCGAAAGGGATCACGGCGGCGAGCAAGGTGCGCACGGTCGCCGGGCTTCGGAACGAGGTGGCGCGCATCGTGACGACGTACCGGCAGGAGGCCCTTGTCGAGACGTTCGTCGGGGGCGGGGGCGAGTTCACCGTCGCCGTGGTGGGGAATGCGCCGCCGGAGCCGCTCCCGGCGCTTCAGCGCGCCGTCGAGGTGGAGACGGGCATCGGCCTGCACGCGCTCGACCGCCGCTCGATGCCTGCGCGCGCGTGGGCGTACACGCTCGAAGGCCGGCTCACGCCCGCGCTCGAAGCCGAACTCCAGAGCCTCGCCGTCCGCATTTATGAGAAGCTCGCATGCAAGGATTTCGCCCGCATCGACTTCCGCGTCGACGGGGAAGGGCGTCCGTGGTTTCTCGAGATCAACCCGCTCCCGACCTTCGCGCCCGACGGCACCTTCGCTATCCTCGCCGAACTCACCGGAAAGCCGTACTCAGCGTTCCTCGCCGAGGTGCTCGAGCGCGGCTTCCGGAGACTGGGGTTATAACCAGGCGGCTCGTTTCGTTATTGGACGAGGGGCAAGGTGCAGGGGAAAATGATGCGCCTCGTTCGTCGAAGACACCAACTCGGCGCGCGCGAGATAGAGCCCGCTCGCCGGTCCCGATCCGTTGACTTCCACCCGGCGCCGTCCGGCTGCTCGCACCGGACAACACTTCGGATATTTATCCCCGGATATGGAAATGTTTTATAGAGCTTTTTATGAATAGTTTGATGTCGAAGGGTTAATGTCATTGCGCTACGCCGTAGCCCTGCCCTTTTATTGGTTAGCGGGTTGATTTATGTTTCTGGGCGTAAGGTGGATTCCCCGGGCCAGATCCATTTTTCGGCAAAAATATGATAGCATTCACGTGCAATCACGGGGGGTGCGGATAGACCCGGGAGCTTTGTCTTGCCTGGAAAAAAGGCTCGATAACCGCTGTGTGTCAAAGAGTGGACTCCCGAAGCCCTAGACGAACTCGACCGGGAGGTACCCCCACCGTCACCCCGGCGTTTTTCCAGCTTTTCTTATTGCCCGAGCACGGCAATGAGGGTATGGAGCGCGTCGTTCATCTGATCGACGAAGGTGGGGATGATGGGGAAGAAATTTTGGAGGAAGAGGTAGCCGAGCCCGAGACCGATGAGGAGTTTCAGGGGCATGCTCAGGGCAAAGAGGTCGGCCTGGGGCACGACGCGCGCGAAGATGCCCATCGTCGCTTCGACGAGGAAGAACGTGACCATGAACGGCGCAGCGAGGCGAAGCGCCGTCAGAAACAGCCCGCCCGTCCAGTCGAGCATGAGCGGGCCGACGGAGGCGAGGTTTGCGCCCCCGAGCGGGACCACGTCGAAGGAGGAGATGAGCGCGATCAGGAGCAGGTGCGGGCCGTCGAGAAGAATGAAGACGAGCAGAAACGTCATGAGGAGGAAGCGTCCCATGGGGTTGGTTTGCTGCCCGTCGATGGGATTGAACACCTGGGCCAGGCTGAGCCCCATCTGGAATCCGAGGATGTCTCCGGCGTATTGCACGCCCCAGAAAATGAACTGGCTCGACAGCCCGATGACGGCTCCGGTCAGCGCTTCGATGCCGACGAGGAGCATGAGCCCGAAGGTCGTAAAGGCCGCTTCCGGCAGCGGTCCGGGGCGCAATCCGACGATGAGGTAGGCCAACAGCACGGCGATGAAGATGCGGAGCCGCACCGGGATCGTGGTCTGCCCGAAAAAGGGAGCGGTCAGCATCAGGCCCCCGATTCGGACGAAGACGAGGAACACGTTGAGGTAATACTCGGGGTCGAGATAGGCCATGGGATCGGTGCGCCTCGTGCGGGGCGATTCCGGCTATCGCGAGATGCTCGGGATGAAGGTGAAGACGTTGACCGTGAAGTCTACGAGCATCTGAATCATCCAGGGGGCCATGAAGAGGAGGATGGCTCCGACGATGAGCATCTTCGGCACATAGCTGAGGGTCATCTCCTGGATCGAGGTCACCGCCTGGAAGAGGCTGACCGTCAGGCCGATCATGAGGGCTGCGCCAAGCAGCGGGAGCGTGAGCATCAGCGCCGTGCGCATGGCTTCCTGGGCCCAGTACAGAGCGAGATCGGTGTTCATGCGTGCGCGAGGTTAAGGGTGGTGAATACAGCTAGAGGATCGTATATCCCTGCACGACGGACTCGACGATCAGGTACCATCCGTCGGCGAGCACGAAAAGGAGTAATTTGATGGGTAGAGAGATCATCACCGGTGGAAGCATCATCATGCCCATGCTCATCAACACGCTGGCCACCACGAGGTCGATGATGAGGAACGGGAGGAAGATCATGAAGCCGATCTGAAAGGCGATGCGAAGCTCGCTGATGACGAAGGCCGGCACGAGCACGTGAAGCGGAGCTTCCTCGGGCGCCTTGAAAGATTTGATGGAGGCGAGGTCCATGAAGAGGAGCAGGTCCTTCTCGCGCGTCTGGGTGAGCATGAAGCTTTTCATGGGCCGGGCCGCGCGGTCGAGCGCTTCCTTCTGGCCCATCTCCCCGGCAATGTAGGGCTGAAGCGCATCCTGGTTGATCGTGTCGAAGACCGGGTACATGATGTAGAAGGTCAGAAAGAGCGCCAGTCCGATGATGACCTGTGACGGCGGCGACTGCTGGGTGCCGAGCGCCTGACGGAGGATGCCGAAGATGATCACCAGCCGCGTGAAGCTCGTCATCAGAATGACCAGCGCGGGGGCCAGCGAAAGGACCGTCAGCAGCAGGAGCAGCTGAATGGGGAGTTCGTAATCCTCGTCGCCGCGGGAGAGCCGCACCTTCGGCAGGACGCCGAACGAGCCGGGAGAGGAAGCCGCCTGTCCCGTGCTGTCGGCGAGAAGGGACGGGGCGGGGCCCGGGGCGGTCTGTTGTCCCAGGCTCGCGCGTGGCGCGAACGTGACGGCGAGTATCATCCACACGAGGATTGCAAACGCGCGCGGGGAACGGGTCGCGTGCTTCATACGGATCGGGAAGCCTGTGCGTTGATGTGCCGGCGGGCGAAGCGGCGAAGGACGTCGGCGAACGGCTCGGCTTGCGAAGGTGCGCTCGCGGCGGAGACAGCGGGCGAGGCCTCCGGTTCCTCTGCCGACGGGAAGGCGTCTTTCGGATAGCTTTTCAGAAGAGTGATCTGTCCGGCGGTGACGCCGAGGAGCAACACGTCCTCACCACAGGAGACGAGCCGGAGGTGTTGTTGTGGGGCCACCTGCATCTGCCCGAGCGTCCGCAATGGAAGCCCCCCGCTTCCTCCGCCGCCTTCCCGGCGACGCAGGTGGACGGCCAGGCCGACGCCCCCGATCAGGATCGCCACGACGACGAAGTATCCCGGCCGAAGCAAACTGGAGGGTTTCCGGATGGTGGTCCCGGCCTCAGGGATGGCGGCGACGGCGCCGGAGGCTTCGGTCGACAGCACGACGGGAGGAGAAGACGTGCGAGCCGGCATCAACCGGGACGCCGCCCAGAGCAACAGCAACGCGCCGATGAAAAAGAGGAGGCGCGACAGGGGACGCTGTGGACGGCGGGGCGTGGAGGCGCGGGCGAAGGGCCGAAACGACCGGGGGAAGAAATTGCTCACGATGCGGCACGGATTGCATGGCACTCATGCGAGCGGGGCCCCAGAGGCGCGCTCGCAACCTTGAGCGTGTCGAATGCCAAAACAATGCCGACCGGGCAGAAGGTGCTCTAAAACGTCGGGCAGAGCGCCGCCGGCGCGGACGGGGTGCTCAGCGAACGGCCTTGTCCGCGCGCCGGGCCGTGGCGAGCGTCGTGATTCGAATGCCGAACTGCTCGTCGATGACGACGGCTTCGCCCTGGGCGATAAATCGGCCGTTGGCATAGATATCGAGCGGCTCCCCGACCAACTTCTCCAACTCGATCACGCTGCCGCTGGTCAGGCGTAGGATGTCGGCCAGCGGCAGTCGCCGTCGGCCCAGTTCAACCGTTACTTCGAGTTCGACGTCGGCCAGGAGGCCGAACGGATGTCCGCCGTCGCCGAACGTTTCTTGCCCCAGGTCCGGGAACTGGAGCGGCGCGACGGGCACCGAGGCTGCTGCGGGCTGGGGAGCAGCGGCCGAAGGGGCGGGCTCGGGCGGAGTGGTTTCGGGCCGTTTCGGCAGAAGGACTGCGCCCTGGAGCGTTTCCCCGCCGATCTCCATGTGGCCCGAGACCTTCCACAGGGCGCCGGGCAGCAAGTCCTCGGGAAAGGACTCCTCGGGGGCAAGGATCTTGAAGGTGACCTCCGGCAGCGTCACGCCGGCGCCGGAAAGCTGCGTCCGGAGGGCTCCGTAGGCCTGCCCCATCAACTCTGAGACCAGATCCTCATACCCCTCTTCCCCGGCGCGGACTTCTTCGCCGAGCATGGCTTTCGAAAGCAGTGGAAGCCATTGCGGGGACAGGCGAATGGCGAAGCCCGGCTCCGGGGATCCCACGATGTTCAGCATCGGGCCTTCTTCGGAACGGACGGCCTCCATCGACGAAGCCTCGGGAGCGTCGATGGTCAGCGGAGCCTCCTCGCCGAGCAGGGTGGACAGAAAGCCGCGGAGGGCTTCCTGAGCCTGGGGGATGAACGTGTCGATGCTAGGACTCATATTCTTCGAAGGGTTGGGGTTCGTTTACGTCCAGAATGCGCAGGGCGCGCCGTTTCCCCGCTTTTCCGGAGGTGGCCCTGAAAGTTTCCCGATCCCCAATAAAGACCCGGACCGGTTCCGTCACCTTCTGTTGCAGCGGAATCACGTCGCCGACTTCCAGTCTCGTCAGTTCTGAGATCGGAAGCGTCGTACGGCCCAGTTCGGCGCGCATCTCTACGGTTGTATTCCGGATCGATTCCTCGTACCGGGATCGTATTTTCGGGTCGACGTCGCTCGTCGTGCTGGAGAGCCATTGCTTGATGCCTGCTCGTCCGAGCATGCGTTCAAGGAGGATGTACGGGTAGCAGATGTTGAGGAACGAGTGTTGCTCGTAGATCGAAATGTCGAACGTGCCGACCAGCGCCGGCTCGACGCCCGGGATGATCTGGACGAATTCCGCGTTGGTTTCGAAAGACTCCTCATACATCTCCACTTCGTGGACCTGTTGCCACGACTTCTCGAGTTCGCGGAAGGCCCGGCTCATGATCTTGCTCATGATCCTTCGCTCGATCTGGGAGATTTCCCGGGGTTTCCGGACGAAGACGCCCGAGCCGCCGAAGAGCTTCTCGATCATGAAGATGACCAGTCGGGGATCGAGCTCGAAGACGAGTTGCTGGGGCAGATCCTTGATGCCGACTACGTACAGGGCCGACGGAGGGGCGCTCGACATCACGTACTCCGAATAGAGCACCTGGTCCATGGACGTGAGCGAAATGTCGACGATGGTGCGGAGCTGCGCGGAAAGATAGACGGAAAGATCGCGGGCAAAGGCGTCGTGCACATAATTGAGCAGACGCATCTGATCCTGTGAGAAAAGCCGCGGTCGCTTGAAATTATAGGGGTTGACTTTCTTCTCCGCATCGACCGCAATCATCGACGCGAGATCATCGAAGTCGTACCCGGACTCCTCATCCTCTCCAATCTGGTTTCTTACTTCCAGGAGAATGTCAATTTCATCCTGACTGAGCGGTTTCGTCATGGCGACAGACACCCGGCACTGCTTTGGTACAACGGAACGGGATGACGTGTGCTACACGCCGGATGAAGCCTATCCGCGAAGAGGGTCCGTTACTGGAGGACGTATTGCGTGAAATACAGGCGCGTGATCTCTCCGTCTTTCAGGATGTCGTTGATCGCCTGCTTCAATTCCGTCTTGATCTCGTCGCGGAGGTTGATGTCCGAGAGCTCCCGTACCGTGCGTCGGCTCAATAGCTTGAGGATCGTGTCCCGGATCACCATGTCCATCTGATCGACCTGTTCGAGCACGCCGGCGTCCAGCGCCTCGATCCCGATGTTCAACATCAGATACCGGGTGCCTTCGCTGTCGGAAGGATTGATGATCAACCCCTGAAGCTCCGTGAACTGACCGTATTCGATGGGTTCGGCTTCTTCCTCGGCTGCGTCTGAGCCAATATCGCGCCCAAATACTTCGGCTACGAGCATTAGCTTCGGATAATAGCTAAAGGCGATCCATCCGCCCCCGGTGAGGGCGACGAAAAGCACGGGAAGGATCATCAGGAGGAAGGATTTTCCCCCTTTCGTCTTTACGGCGTCTCCTTCGGCGGTTGCTGCCGGTTGTTCGTTGGGTTCGTCTGCCATGACTTCCATTTAAATAAAATTGCGACACGTCGGTTTTTCGCCCTCCCGGCCGCGGTGTCGTTCGAGGCGAGCGGTTGATATTCGCCATAACCGACGGCCGAATACCGCGAGGGATCGAGGGCTGAAGACTGTTCGAGCAGAAAACGGACGACCGAAGCGGCGCGCGCGGTCGATAGTTCCCAGTTCGAAGGAAAAAGGTTGGTGTTGATCGGACGGTTGTCCGTGTGGCCCTCCACGATCACTTCCGAGATCTCGTCGCTGAGCACGTCGGCGATCATCCGAAGGAGCGAGCGCGAAGGGTCGATCAACTCGGCTTCGCCGGAACGGAACATGACCGAATCGGAGATCAACACGTGAACCCCTTCTTCCAGGAGGGTCACCTGCACCTTGTCCAGGAGGTCGTTCTCCTGAAGGTACTGCATCACACGCTCGTACTTCTCCTCCTGGTTTTCGACGTTCTTTGCTTTCTTCGAAATGACCTTCGGGCGCGAGGGCGGGAGCACGGCATCCTGTGCGAGCACGCCGGTGCTTCCCTGAAAATAGCTCAGGGCCTCCTTGAATTTTTTCACTTCCACTTCGGACATCGACACGATCATAACGAAGAACGTCAGCAACAATGTAGCCATGTCGCTGAAGGTCGTCATCCAGAATGGAGCGGACGGTTCGTCGTCGTCGTCGTCGGCTATGTTCGGCAGATCACTCACGGTCCGTCAAGGTGTTGGGGTTCGTCAGGCGGCTTTCTTGAGCGGGGCGGGTTCTTCGGCGTCCTGGCCTTCGGCGTCGTCGAGCAGGAACAGGCGGAGGCGTTTTTCGACCATGCTCGGACTCTCGCCGCGCACGATGCTGAGCACGCCCGTATGCACGATGGTCCGTGCCTTGAGCGCGTCGCCCATCTGGGCCTTGGCCTTGTTGGCCATTGGCAGGAAGATCAGGTTGGCGAGCAAGGCTCCGTAGAAGGTGGTGATCATGGCCACGGCCATGCCCGCGCCGATGGCGGCGGGGTCCGTCAGGTTCTGCATCATCTGGATCAGCCCGATCAGCGTGCCGACCATTCCAAAGGCCGGACAATAGGTGCCCGCCGAGTTGAAAAACTTCGAGGTGAGCGCCATCTGTCCGGCCTCGGTGGCGATGCGACCTTTCATGAGTTCGTCGATCTCGACGTCTTCGATGCCGTCCACAGCCATTTCCAGGCCGAACTTCATGAACTCGTCCTCACAATCCTGGATTTGCCGGTCGAGCGCAAGCAGTCCCTCCCGGCGAGCCGTTCTAGAGAGTTCGGCGAACTGGGTGACGTAGGACTCGAGGTCAGGAGCCTTGAAGCTGAAGACCCCCTTGGCGCCCGCGATGGACTGTTTCAGTTCGTCGAATGAAAATCCCACCATGAGGGCGGCGATGGTGCCGCCCACGACCATCACGAGGGAGGGGACGTCGAAAAACGTCGCCCAACCTTCCCCCATGAAGATGGTGCCGAAAATGAGCGCGAACCCTGCGCCAATACCAATGGGAGTTGCTTTCATGTGGTCTACAGAGGCCTAGAGGTCAACCTGGCGGCGCCCGTACGGAAGGTCCAGACTACGAATGGGTCGTGGTGCATCTTCCGGCAACGGTTCGGTAGGCGCCGGAGGATGAGGTACCCACAGTATCGGTGTTCCGTCCTGCTTTTTAAGCGTCCGTTGCGATGCGTCCCGGTGAAGCCGGACCAGAGAGGCGCGTCAGTCGAAAAAAGGGATGAGGAAACGAAAACCGGACTCCCGAATTCACGGAAGCCCGGTTTTCCTGTCACGCATCAATGGAACGGAAACTCAGGGGTGATAGCTCGGTGCGCCGTCGCCGCTCGAGAAGAAGGGCTCGGGCGGCGGGGCCCCTTCGGTGGACCCGTGCCGGTCATTGATGGAGAACCGTTCGATGAGCTGTCGGAGCGTTTCGACTTGCCGGTTCATCACGTCGGCGGTATATGCAAGGTCGGTCGTTGCGTTGGACACTTCTTTGGCGACCGAAGAGATGGACTCAACGTTCTGGGAGATCTGGCTGCTGGCCGTCGATTGCTGCTGGCTGGCCGCCGCAATCTGGTCGATCATCGAATCCATCTTGTTGATGGACTCGATGATCTCACTCAAGGCGTGCGTGGCATTGTCTGCCTGAAGCAATCCGGACTTAACCTCTTCGTTCCCGCGCGTCATGGAAGCCACGACCTCGTCGGTGTTGGACTGGATCCGGGTGATCATCTCGCCGATCTGCTTGGTTGCCTCGCTCGTGCGCTCGGCCAGCTTGCGCACTTCGTCGGCCACCACGGCAAACCCGCGTCCCTGCTCGCCGGCTCGGGCCGCCTCGATGGCGGCATTGAGGGCCAGGAGGTTGGTCTGATCTGCAATGCCGCCGATGACCTGGATGATCTCGCCGATCTGCGCACTCGAATCCCCGAGCGCCGTCACTTTCTCTGCGGACTCCTGAACGATCGTAGCGATTCGCCGCATGCCTTCCGTCGTCTCACGGAAAACGCTTTCGCCTTCGGCAGCCAGATCCGAAGCTCGCTTGGCCATCTCGTTGGCCTCATACGCGTTGCGGGAGGACTCGGCTATGGTGGCCGACATCTCTTCGACCGCCGCCGCCACTTCGATGGTTTGTCCGGCCTGATTCTTCGCACCGGTGGACATCTCTTCGGCAGAGGAAGCAACCCGATGGGCCGCCTCGGAGAGCTCGTTGCCGGACGTGTGCACCTCGTGGATCAGCCCGGCGAGGTCGTGGATCATCTGGTTGATACCGTGGATGAGCGCCCCCACCTCATCTTCTCGCTCCACCTCCAGCCGACGGGTCAAATCGCCGCGCGTGACGGCTGCGATGACGGTGGAGATCCGCTGAAACTGTTCCCGAAGATATTTTCTTTCCTCCTCGGCCTCTTGCTGAAGCTCCATCGCCCGTCTCTGCGCAGCTTCCGACTGTTCGGTCTGTTCTTTGAGAGCCCAGGTGGCGCGCTCATTGGCTTCGACCATCGCATTGAACGACGAAGCCAGTTCGCCGATCTCGTCGGTCTGCTTGCAATCGACCCGCACCGAAAGGTCGCCCTTCTCGACGGCCTGAGCCGCATCGCGGAGCGCCTCGAGGGGGCGAACGACTTTCCGTCGCATCTGAACGAGTATCAGCCAGGCCAGCAGGGCCAGGAAGGTCGGGATGGCGAGAGAAATGATCATCGCCGTGCGCTTCTGTTCATGGAGAGCGGCCGAGGGGACGGCCACCATGACGTACCCCTTCACGGCATCGTCCGCGCCGTCGTTCTCTCCCCGGATGTCCGAAAACGTGACGAGCACGGGCTCTCCGTCTATCGTGTTCGTCCATCGAAGCATGCGATTCGGGTCTACGAGACGATCGTCCTCGGCAATTCGATCCACCATCTCATACTCGGAGACGAGCGCGCCCTCGGGGTCATAAAAAGCGCCGGCGACGGCATTCCCGTTGTCCACGACCATCTCCAGTCGTTCGCGCAGCCCTTCCGTGTCCTGCATGACGAGGTTGAGCACCGACTCGGAGCCGAGCGTCTCGGCCAGCAAAATGCTGCGCTGTTCGAATTCACGCTCCGTCAGGTTGATGGCGTACCGGGCGAAAAGGAAGAACAGAAGAAAGGTGAAAAAGGCAATGGCTCCAAGTTGAACCATGAACCGGTTCCGGAGGTTTAAGCCGGTGAAGAGTCTTTTGGGGGATGATGAAAGCTTCGGCATGGTGCACAGGGGGATTTGTTTGGCCTAGCGTGGAAGCGGAGGGGTAAATCCATCCCCGAGACGGGGCTGGTGTGGCGGGTCTGGGGAAGGGAGAAATACGGGGAGCGGATGCGCTGCGGACAGACCTTTTGAGCCCCGAGGAATCCGCCGGAGGCCGGGAGGCGGGCGCAACACTTCCCGGAACTCGGAAAGGGCCAGCGTAGGGCCTTTGCACCGCTCGATCTCGCTACCGTCTTCCGAGATAAGCCCCGGGTCAGTTCAAGGCGAGATATTCCGTGCGCTCAAGGTATTTCTCCGGGATCTGCAGGGCCGTCGCCGAGGCAGCCGCGCGGTTTACCAGCAGAGAAATGCTCCCGTTGACCTTGGTGATGGAAACACTCGCGCCTTCGTTTATCCAGTCGGCATCCGGCGCAAAAATCGGGATGCTCGCCGTGGTGGCGTTTTTGATCAGGAAGCTCCGGGCGACCGGGTTCCCCATGACGCCTTCGCCGTTGACGATCAGAAGCGCCTGGATATTGTGATCTCGGGATAACTTCCGGTACATGGGGGCGACGTCCTTGAGGTCTTTCACTTCGGTGAGAAAGACCTTGATGCCGGTCGAGGCGCCCGCCCGCTGAATCTGCGGCATGAGCTTCTCAACAGGGGAGACGTTCGTGTCCAGGATGATGCCGACGCGTTCGACGTCCGGTTTCAGTTCCTTGATCACGAACATCTGCTGGATGATGGTCGCTCCGTTCCCCGGGGGGGGAGGAGCAACGGCGCCGGTTAAGGCAAGGGTGAAGACCGTAAGCGCGATCTGAAACTGCCTGCGCATGGGCACTACCTCCACGAATGTTAATTGGGCTTTGGTTGGGGTGAGGGTCTGATGATCGGGATGGGGGGTATGCGATCATTATCGTCAAAGGAAGAAATTTCTTAAGCTGATCCTTTGAGCCCGGTACATTTCCCCCCGGGAAACTTCAGGGTGGAAAACGATCGTATAGTCGATGAAATTGACAATTTATGTGTTGGAAAAGTGATGGAGATGAAATGGGTCAAGTTTTGCGCTCTCTTCGGAAGGCTGCGTATTCCGGGGTGGCTGTAAAACGAGCGCGCGGGGCAGCCGACGGGGCGAGGCCTACGGCTGCCTGGATGACCTGCGCCATGCGGTCCAGAGACACGACGGCGTCGGCCAGCCCGTCCTCGACGATGGCTCGGGGCATCCCATAGACTACGCAAGACGCTTCATCCTGAGCGATGACCTTTCCGCCCCGCTTCCGGATCGACGCCGCCCCGTCCCGGCCGTCGTGTCCCATTCCGGTCATCACGGCGGCCAATACGCGCCCGCCATAGGCCTTGTTGGCGGACTCGAACATGACATCCACCGACGGGCGATGCAACGTAGCCGGCTGATCCGGTGTGTCAACGATCACATCGGGGCCGGCCGCGCGTAAGATCAGATGTTTGCCGCCCGGGGCAATGTAGACCCTGCCCGGGACGACCTTCATCCCCTTTTCGGCCTCAACGACTTCTAACGGGCTGAGTCCATTGAGCCTCTTCGCAAGGGAACGGGTGAAATGAGGAGGCATATGCTGGACGACGGTCACCGGCAAGGGAAAACCGGCGGGCAGAAGGGGGATCACCTTCTGAAGGGCGGCCGGGCCGCCGGTAGAGATGCCGACGGCTACGAGCCGCGCCCGTCGAAAAAGGAGCGAGGACGAGGCTCTCGAGGGTCGGTTCGTCGGGACGGGCACGGAGCCTCCGTGCGACCGTTTCCGGGATCGCACAATGGCCTTGACCTTGGCGATCAACTCCGCCTTGATCTTGGTGATCTCGAGGGAGACGAACGACAGTTGCTTGGGTATGAAATCGACCGCGCCCGCTTCGAGGGCGTCAAGCGTGGCTTGCGCGCCCTCTTTGGTCAGCGAACTGACCATGAGCACCGGGCAAGGGTGCTCCTTCATGATGTGGCGCAGAGCCGTCAGCCCGTCCATCCGCGGCATCTCGATGTCGAGCGTAACGAGGTCCGGGGCGAGTTTTTTTACCTTCTCTATCGCCTCGATCCCGTCACGGGCGGTATCGATGATCTGGATCTCCGGATCTTCAGAGAGCATCATCGAAAGCGCCTTTCTCATGAACGCCGAATCGTCTACGACAAGGATGCGAATCATGGGAGGCTTCTAAAAGGTGAGTAAATAGTTGATTATTTTAAATATGATAACGTGGAATCATTTGGCCGGTGCATCGGCGTCAGATCAAAGGGGCGCTTCCGGGGGGCTTCATGCAGCCTCACGCTGGTCAAAGCTGTCGCGTCTCCGGCTGTTCTCCATCCGGGCGATCTCGGCCATATCGAGAATCATGATGACCCGCCCGTCCCCGAGGATCGTAGAGCCGGCAATGGCGGGCGTTTTCTTGAGGAAAGAGCCGAGGGGCTTGATGACAATCTCTTTCTGGCCGATCAAATCATCCACGATCAGCCCCAGGCGGTGGTGGGCGATGCCGACGATAACGGCGTAGGACCGGCTGTCGTCCGTGTGGGCGTCCTGCACGTTCAGGGTTTCCCCGATGCGCACGAGCGGCATCACCTGTTCCCGGAGCCGAATCACCTCGCGACCGCGAATCGTCTGGACGTCGCCGTCTTTTAGCCCGACCACTTCGAGGACGGAGTGCAGGGGAATCGCGAAGGTCTCCTTACCCACATGGACGAGCAGGCTCTGGATGATGGCGAGCGTCAGGGGAAGCTTGAGCGTGAACCGGGTTCCTTCTCCGATCTTCGATTCGATCTGAATGGCGCCGTTGAGCCGGGTGATGTTGGTTTTCACCACGTCCATGCCCACGCCCCGGCCCGAAACCTGACTGACGGATTTCGCGGTGCTGAAGCCCGGCGCAAAGATGAGATCGAAAGCGTTCTGATCTTTCATCTCATCGGCTTCTTTCCGTGTGATGAGGCCTCTGGAGATCGCGTGGGCCTTGATTTTTTCGGGATCGATCCCGGCTCCGTCGTCTTCGACGCGGATGACGATGTGGTTGCCCTCATGGGCCGCAGTCAGGCGAATGGTTCCCCGGTCGGGCTTGCCCTGAGCCCGGCGGACCTCCGGGGTCTCCACCCCATGATCGGAGGCATTCCGGATCAAATGCACGAGCGGATCACTGATCTCTTCAATGAGGGACTTGTCAACTTCCGTATCCTGACCCTCGATCACGAGGTCGATCTGCTTGTTGAACTCCTTCGCAAGGTCGCGGACCACCCGGGGAAACTTGTTGAACACACGGCCGATCTGAACCATGCGTGTGTGCATGACGGCCGCCTGAAGCTCGGTCGTTATGAAATCAACCTGGGTGCTCGTGTCGACGAGTTCGTGGATGAGGTCCTGGGCATCGTGCTCGCCGTCGAGGTCCGAAACAAGCTGGAGGAGACGGTTGCGTCCGAGGACGAGTTCACCGACGAGGTCCATCAGACTGTCGAGGCGTCGGACTTCCACACGGATGGTTTCCGTGTTGCGCTCGGAGCGTCCGGAGGCTTTCCGTTCCGTTTTTTTCGGGGGCGCGGGAGGGTCCTCTTCGGCAGGCATGGCCCCCGGTTTCGGCGTCTCTTCGGGCGCGTCGGCCCGGTCTCGGGAGGGCGCCGCGGGCGCTTCGGCGGAAAAGGTCCCTTCGGCAATGCGCTCGAGCTTGCCGATCACGCCCGAAAGGTCGATCTCCACGAGTTGTTCGTCGACGACCTGTTGCAGGAGCGCCTTCATCATATCGAAGGCCTCGAACATGACGTCCATCATGCCGGGGACGAGTTCGAGCTGTCCCTTGCGCAGGCGGTTGAGCACGTCCTCGAAGTGATGGGCGAGCACGGAGATTTGTTCGAGGCTGAGGAAGCCCGAGGTGCCCTTGACCGTGTGCACGGCGCGGAAGATCTTGTCGACGAGTTCAGGGTCGTGCGCGTTTTGTTCGAGCTCGAGCAGGTCGTTGTCGAGTTCCTCGAAGATCTCCTGTGTTTCGACGACGAAGCTCTCCAGGATCTCGCGGAGGTCTTCCGAAAAAGCGGGATGATCAGCCATTACTTCGTTGGTTTGCAGAATGGTTGGAGGGGCGGGACTCCCGGGTTATTGCCCATTGAAAAGTTTGTCGATGTCGTCTTGTGAGGCCGGCTCGCTGCTCTGTTTGAACATGGCGTCGATCTCTTCCTGGTCGGTGGAGGAGGGAGCGCCGTCACCGGTCAGGAGGGCATCGATCTCGTCTTGCGAAGCCGGCGCGGCAGAGGGAGGCTGAGCGTTTCCGAAGAGGGCATCGACCTCGTCTTGCGAAGCCGGCGCGGCAGAGGGAGGCTGAGCGTTTCCGAAGAGGGCATCGACCTCGTCTTGCGAAGCCGGCGCGGCAGAGGGAGGGCGGCCGTTTCCGAAGAGGGCATCGACCTCGTCTTGCGAAGCCGGCGCGGCAGGGGGGGGCTGAGCGTTTCCGAAGAGGGCATCGACCTCATCCTGGCTCGGAGATGTCTCTCCTTCGGACGCATCGGGTGGAGGGACATCTGCGAAGGAGGCAATGACGGCATCGGCCGTCTCTTGCTTCTTGCCGGTGCGGTCATAGCTTGCGTTCCCGTCGAAGGTGACGTTGTCGGGCGGAGACGTGTCGAGAAAGTTTTCGAGAGTGCCGGAACCGAGCTGTCCTTCAAACTTCGACAGGCGCTCCCGTACGGACTCGATGAGGTGGCTTACGGAAGCGAGTTGCTGCGAGGTGATGTCCTGCACCTGGAGAGACATCATGATCGCGTTCATGTTCGTCCGGATCTCTTCGAGGATCGCGGCTTTCTTGTTCAGCGTCGTCGCGATTTCGGCGCGGCGGGCGTCTTTTTCCTGGATCAGGATCTCGACCTCTGCAAGCACTTCCGGATCGGTAAGCTTCACGCGCAGGAGAGACAGGAGACGTCGGTCGACGTCGTCGAGCGCCTGCAGATGCTTGCCCGACCTATCGATCATATCCTTCGTCGTTTTGACCTTTTCGTTGGTTTCATCGACGAGGTCCATGATCTCCGTGGTCGCCAGTTCGGTGGCCTGGTTGACGCTGGCGATGCGCGACGTGGCCGTGGGCATCATCCTGGAGGTGCTCACACGGATCGAAGAGTCCACCTCATCGAGGATCGGCACGATTTCCCGCAGGAAAGCCAGCACCTCTTCGATGAAAGGCATGGCGCGTTGTCCGAGCACGAAGACGGCTCGGAGTTCGTCGAGGCGATTGAGGATGTCATTCAATGGGAGCGATGCCATGGCGCAAGGGACTTAGACGGTTTTGAGGATCAGGTCGATCTTTTCCCGCAACACTTCTGGGGTAAAGGGTTTGACGATGTAGTTGTTGACGCGAGCCTGCATAGCCGCCATCACGTCTTCCTTCATGCCGCGCGTGGTGACCATCAGAATGGGCAGATGCCCCCATTTCGGATGGCTGCGAATCGATTTGGACAGTTCGAGACCGTTCATATTCGGCATATTCCAGTCTGTAATCACGAAATCGACAGGCTCGCCGTCCATTTTTTCAATAGCCTGGGCGCCATCAGCGGCTTCGATGTAGTCGCTGAATCCGATTTCTTTGAGCGCGTTGCAAACGATGCGCCTCATGGTGAGCGAATCATCCACGACGAGGAACTTCATGGTTTACCTCCTAGATGTATTTTGACACTTCGTACTGGATGCGCCGTTGGTCAAACGGCTTGACGAGGTAGGCGTTGGCCCCGAGTTGAAGCCCTTGCTGTTGTTCTTCGCTGCTGGAGAGCGAGGACAGAATGATGATCGGAAGCTCGGCGTAATCTTGGTCGTCGCGAAGCGCGCGGAGAAGCCCGAAACCGTCGAGTTTGGGCATGTTCAGGTCCGTGATGACGAGATCAACTTGCGAGCGAGCCATCTTTTCGAGCGCGTCCATGCCGTCTTGAGCCGTCACCACGGTCAAACCGCGGGCGCGCAGAGCGAACATGACAAACTTTCGTATGGCGCTAGAGTCATCGACGACCATTACCGTCTTGGACATGGCGATTCACCCCTTTTTATATGCAATGGTTTTTTCGAAACGAACGGGCTTGAATGCCTGTGTGACCCCGTAGAGCGTTTCGGAGAATCCAACAAGTAAGTACCCATCTTGATTGAGGCTGTTGTAGAGAGATGAGACCACCTGTTGTTTCGACTTGTTGTCGAAATAGATAAGCACGTTGGCGCAAATGATGAGGTCGAAATTGCGCATCTTGAGCATGGAGGATCGGTCCGCCAGGTTTCCGTGCATGAACTTGACCATCTGCCGGATTTCCGGCTTGACGATATAGCGATCCTGTTCGACGGAAAAGTACCGGCTGAGCATCCTGGGCGGCACGTTTCGGACCGATCGCGGTCCGTAGGAGCCTTTGCGAGCGTTTTCGAGCACGTCCGTGTTGATGTCCGTGCCGACAATCTCAAACGTAATGTGCGGAAACCGTGGTTGCAGCCGGTCTTTCGTGATGAGCGCGAGCGTGTACGGCTCATCCCCCGTCGAACAGGCAGCGCTCCAGATCTTAATGCGGCGGGAGGTTTTTTCTCTCCGGCTTACCAACTCCGGAATGATGTGCTGTTCGATGATGTCGAACTGCGGGGGGGTGCGGAAGAAAAAGGTCTCGTTGATGGTGACGGCGTTCACGAGTTCGGGTAACTCGGTGCGCATGCCTCCATTTTTTAAAAACTGGAGATAACTCTGGTAGTCTCCTTTGCTGGTTGCCAATAGCCTTCGGCTTATCCGGCTTTCGAGGAGATATTTTTTGTTGTCCTGGAAATAGATTCCGGTTTGCTCGTAAATGAATCGGCGATACTGGTCGAAAAGCGGCGCCGTCAATTCATTTCTGCCATGAATGCCCGATTGGCGGGGAGGCAGATTTATCTGGGCTAATAAGCTCATAGGTTCATCCCTCGTTCCAGGTCACGAAATAGCGCCATTGGGGGCGTCGCCTTCAGGGGCGATGCCGGAGTGCGTGGTATGCCGGATGACGTCGCGGGCGAAGGAGGACACGGAGGGGTCGTCATCCATTGCGCCGGCTTGAAGCACCGGAGTCAATGCCGGATCGAGCAGGTGCTGGCAGATTCCGAGGGCCGCCAGTTTCGTCTCTAAGTCGAGTGTGTGGAAGTGGCGCTGGAGGAATCGGCCGGCTTGCGGCCACTGGTCGTGGGCGAGCGCTTGCCGGGAGAGCAAGCCGAGCACGATCTGGACCCCGGGGATGACCCGAAGCCGGTTCCCTTCGATGGCGCGCAGGATGCCCATGAAAGAAGAGGGGAAGAGGGTCAGGGCTTTGAAGATCTCGAGGTCGAGGGCGTCGTCGATGCCGGTGTGGGAGAGCAATGCGTCGATGCTCTCTTCATCGAGGAAGGGCTGAAGGCCGCGCGCGGCCGCGCACGCATACTCGGGGTCGGGATCGTCGAGCATCTCCATGAGATAGGTCTTCAGACGATCCGGCAGTTGATCCGCCAGCTCCGGGTGTCTTTCCCAGAGGGAAACCATCGACTTGAGTAAGACGGGCCGGGCCATGGGGTCGATCTCGTCGACTTTGCGCAGCAGCGCGGGGAAGACCTCGGGCACGTTCCAGGCCGCGAGCGCCTCGGCGGCGGTGAACTGCACGACGGGGTCTTCATCCGAAAGCGCCTCTTCGAGGAAGTCGAGGTGGGGGCCCGGACCGAAAGCGCCGAAGGCGGCGACCACGCTGGGACGCATCAAGGGTTCACGTTCGTAGAGCGTGCGCAACGCCTCGGCGTATTCGGACGCGCCGAGGGCGCACAGGGCATCCACGGCGGCGATCCGGACGTTGGCGTCCGGATCTTCCAGGCGCCGGGCGATCCGGTCGGCCACGGCATGCGAGGGGAGCAGCGCCAGCACGTCGATGGCGAATTTTCGCACGTCGTAATGATCGTGGTCGATGAAATCGGCCACCACCGGGACGGCGGCTTCGCCCATTCCGGTGAGCACCTCGCCGGCGAGGTTGCGAATCGTGATGTTGTCGCTCGCAATGTGGGGGGCGGTCAGGCGGGCGGCTTCCTCGGTTCGGATCTCGACGAGGAGCCGGGCGGCGGTTTCCCGAACGCCGGGGTCGCAGTCGGCCAGCAGCTGAGCGGCGGCGGTCGCCGTCATCTGTACGTCGGCGCTCAGACGGAGCGCTTCGAGGGCCGAGGCGCGCGCCAGCGGATCCGGGTGTCTTAGTTCCGGAGGAGGGGTTGGTGTGCTCATAATTCTTCAGACGAAGGGTGGATAACGGAAACGGGGCATGAGGCGCCCGGCGTGTGAGCACCGGTCGGCGCCCGGTCCGGTGCGAGGAGGCGCTGAGGCCTTGCCTTCGACGGAGCCGAAACGGAGCCGGGTGTGTTGACGGTGAACAGGGAGAGCATCTCCCGTAAATCATGGATTTGACGGCTGAGCTCGTCCGCTCCCTGCGCGATCTGTCCCACACCGGCGGCGGACTCGGTCGAGACGGTGGAGATGGCCTCTACACTGCGTGAGATCAACTCGCTCGCCTGCGACTGTTCCTCGCTCGAGGATGCAATGTGCTGAACCACGTCGATCACCTCGGTGACGCCCTGGACGATCCGTTCGAGGGCCTCGTCGGCCCGGTCGGCCAGCGCGATGCCTTCTTCCACCTCCTGCGTGCCCCGCTTCATGGAGGTGACGGCGGCGGTGGTGTCGGACTGTATCGAGCCGATCATGTCGGCGATCTGACGGGTGGCGGTGGTCGTTCGCTCGGCCAGCTTCCGCACCTCGTCGGCGACGACGGCGAAGCCGCGGCCCTGTTCTCCGGCTCGGGCCGCCTCGATGGCGGCATTGAGGGCCAGGAGGTTGGTCTGGTCGGCGATGTCCTCGATGACGGAGATGATCTCGCCGATCTGCTGGCTGGACGCCCCGAGCTGCTCGATGGTCTCGGCGGAGGAGTACACCACCTCGGCGATACTGCGAATCTTGTTGACGGTTTGCTCGACGACGGTGCGGCCCTCTTCGGCCGTCCGTCCGTTGACGGTGGTCAGCTCCGCCGTCCGAGAGGCATTGTGGGCCGTCTCGATGATCGTTTGAGTCATTTCTTCGATAGAGGCCGCCACTTCCTGGGATTCGCTCGAAAGCTCGCTCGAGCCTGCGGCGAGGGCCTCGGCTGCGGTCCGGATCTGCCGGGCCGAATCGGCCGTGACGTTGGCGACGGTGTGGACCTGGAGCAGCATCTCTCGGACGTTCGATATCGCTTCGTTGAAGCCGACGAACAACCGTCCGATGTCGCCCTCCGCATCGTCGGGTAGATCGACGCACATATTGCCTGAGGCAACGCGGTTAATCTGCTCGAGCATGGTCTCGACCCCGGAGGAGAGGGTCGTCTGCTGTCCTTGAAGAATGGAGAAGGCTTTTTCCAACTCCCGGCTTTTCTCTTGAAGCGCCCGCCGGTTTTTTTCGGATTCGGCCATGAGCGCTTCGGTTCTTTTGGAGCTCTCCTCCATGTCTCTTTGTTGACGGGCGAAGGCGCGTTTTTCCCGGTTGGCGTCGAGGGAAGCCTTGATGAGGAAAGCGACGGCAAAGACGACCCACCAGGCATGTTCGAGGACGCGCCAGGGACTGGCGGTGAGCACGCCGAAGAGGGACTGAGGCCAGAAGTAGGCGCGAAACACGTGATCGAGGGCCGTGACGAGGGTGGCGGTCAGGAGGACACGCCAGTCGTGATAGAAGGCGAGAATGCCCAGAGAGCCGAAGATGTGAAAGTGGGTCTCGATGCGTCCGCCCGTGAGGTGGATGAGCAACCCCGAGGTGAGCATCTGCCCGATGGCAATCGCATGCCGGGTATAGACCTCGCCGGGCTTGCGAAAGGCCAGGGCGGCCGGCAGCAGCGAGAGGGCGCCTCCGAGGAAGATGGCGGCGTAGACGTGGACGTGCGCCTGACTTTCGGCCCCGCTCCACGTTCTGGGAGAAACCACCAGCGCCAGCACGATCCCGGCAATCCACTGGATGATCATCAGGACGCCGAAGAGCCGGTCGGTGCGCGCGTAGGCGTTCTTGAGCATGGCATGATACAATTGCTCTGAGCGCTCGTCGAGCAGGGTCGGCTCTGTGGTATGTTTGGAGAAGAGTTTCATGAGGATTCGGAAAGGGTGGAGCTCGAATAGAGGGCGCATCCGAAGACAAACGTAGTTTTGCGATCCGTCTTCCCCCGAGTGATCCATTCATAGAGCGCCGATCGTCCCGCGTTGTCGCCCTGATGGCCTCGTGCTCCAGTGATGCCTCCGGAGAAGCGCAGGCGGTGGTCTTCGTCGAAGAGCAGCGTGTGGCCGGAGGTCATTGCTCCGAAACGCCGGGCTTCGAGTCCCTCGGGGTCCACGTGCGGCGTTACGCCGGGAATGGCGGACGCGTTGGTCCAGAGGTCTGTTTTCACCCAGGAATCAGGTTTATTCGAAGGTTTATAAAAGAAAACATGGGTGCGTACGGGGCGCTCGAGTTGGGCAATGAGGATGGCCAGCTCAGCGATGGTGGCGCGCGTGCAGGGGCAGCGAGGGTGTGCGAAAAGCACGAGCGTCGGCGTTCCGTAGCCGGGCATGACGGCGCTCGTGTAGGGCCAGTCGGAGGGGGGCTCGCCCACCGCGCCCGGTTGATTGGCATAGGCGGTCAGATACACCACTCCGACTCCCACCACCGCCATCCAGAGCACGCCGATGACTGCGGGAAGCAGCAAAGGACGGAATCGACGGATCATCAGGCGGCAACCGCTTGCTGGGCGCGGAGCACGGCTTCTTTCTCCTCGGTCGAGAGCACTTCCTCGAGCTCGAGCAGAATCAGGAGCCGGTCTTCGAGCTTGGCCACGCCGCTGATGTAGTGCGTGTCGATGCCGACGGTCAGGTCCGGGGGAGGCTCAATCACCGATCGGCTGACCCGGATCACTTCCTTGACGGCGTCCATCATGAAGCCCATGACCTTGCCTTCGAGCTCGACCACCACGATGCGGGTCTGGTGATCGGTCGGGCGCGGGGGCAGGCCGAACCGTTTCCGGAGATCGACCACCGGCACGATGCGACCGCGCAGGTTGATGACGCCCTCTACGTAGGACGGCGCGTTGGGCACGCGCGTGATGGCCACGGGCCGGATGATTTCCTGAACGTTCAGGATGTCGATGCCGAACTCCTCATTCTCAATGATGAAGCTGACGAGTTGCAGCAGATCTTCGCTGTGTGTTGCGTATTCACTCATGGGACTCACGAAACTGATGTGAGAAAATGGACATTCGGTAGCGCGTGCGGGAGGCGGTGGCTCTCCGTCGGGTCATGGCGCGCGCGCCGGACGGATTGGCTGAACCCGAAGCCTGGACTTCGGGATAGAGAAGCCCATGCGGAAATGCGGTGCGGAAAGGGGGCTCCGGGGCACCGAGGCCGCATGGGTTGCAGCCGCCCTCGCTAACCATATCGACAATTTCGCGATACTCTTAACCGGCAGTTTTCCTGTTTGGCGTTCGGCAAAAAAAGAGCGTTCTCTCGTTTCCCTTCAACAAAAAAAACCCTGCGCCCGATGCGAGCGCAGGGTTTCGGAAAAAGCGGAGCGGATTACCGCTTCAGGTTGACCGTTTCCTGAAGAAGTTCGTCCGATGTGGTGATGACCCGCGCCGAAGCCTGATAGCCCCGTTGTGCGACGATCATGTCCGTGAATTCCGTGGCCAGGTCCACGTTGCTCATTTCGAGAAAGCCCTCCACGACGGCGGTCTGGATCTCCTGACCGGCGCGTCCGTAGATCGGATCGCCGGATTCGCTGGTGAGGCCGTAGAAGTTTTCTCCGAGGTTTTCGAGGCCGTTCGGATTGTTTACCGAGGCGATGGCAAGTTGATAGAGCGCTTGCTGCTCGCCGTTCGAAAAGTTGAGCGCCACCATGCCGTCGGAATCGATGTAATAGCCGATGACCTGGCCGCGGCCGAACCCGTCCTGATCCTGCACGCCGATGGTCGTCGAACCGCTGTACTGGGTGACTCCGTCTAGCGCGATGGCGAAGGTGCTTCCGCTGGTCACGTAATTCGTGTCGAAGGTCGGTTCGATGGGGTCGGGAGAGGAGAGCGTTCCGTCGACGTCGAAGGTGATGGTGCCCGTTTCGGTAGCAAACGGTGCGGGCGAGAGGTCTCCATTGTATCTGGCCTCGTAGTCCCACTCGTTGGCGTTGGCGGTCTTCGTGAAGGAAACGATGACGCTGTGGGCGCGCCCCTGCTCGTCGTAAATGACGGTAGAGATGTCGACCGTTTCGCCTTCTGCGGTGTCCGAAGGGAGGTTGCCGGCCACGGTCACGTTCTCGGTCACGCGGGGAGGGGCCTGCACCGCGAAGTCGATGGTCACGTCCCGGAAGGCGCTGGTGTCCACGTTTCCGTCGCTGTCGACGGCGTAGCCCTGCACGTTGACGCCGGCGCTGGTGACGAGCCGTCCCTGGTCGTCGAAAGCGAAGTTTCCGGCGCGTGTGAGCATCGTCCGCGAGCCGTTGTTGACCACAAAAAAGCCGTCGCCGTTGAGGGCCATGTCGGTGGCGATGTTCGTGTTCTCGAGCGCGCCCTGGTTCCAGTTCTGGTCGATGGCCGCGACGCCGACGCCAAAGCCGATGAACGAGGAGTTGATGCTCTGGCCGCCGGAGGCGCGGCTGGCGCTGAAGAGCTTCTGCCCGAGCACTTCGCTGAAGGCGGTGCGCCCCCGTTTGAAGCCGATCGAGTTGACGTTGGCGATGTTGTTTCCGACCACATCCATGCGGATCTGGTGGCTCTTGAGGCCGGTGACGGCGGTGCGTAGAGAGCGAATCATGAGGATACTTCCGGTTTGATTGCGTGTGAAAAAGGTTGAAGCGTGGGAGGGGGCGGGTCAGGAGGCGACGCTGGTGACCATTTCGAGCGGCACCGGAACGTCTCCGAGCCAGAGGAGGATGCCGTCGAGGCCGAACGTGACCCGGTCCACGGCGCCGCGCGTCATGGTCGTCGCTTCGACGGTGTTTCCGTCGGCGTCGGTGGCGGCGACTTCGAACGTATAGACGCCCTGCTCGACGGCGGCGCCGTCGCTGTTCTTGCCGTCCCAGTCCACGGTCTGTTCCCCGTCGCCCATCGCACCCACGTCCAGCGTCCGGACGACGTTTCCGGCATCGTCGCGGATGGTGACGGTCACGCTCGTGGCGGCGGCGCCGAGGTCGAACGCGAGCGGCACGTCGCCTTCCCCGGACCAGTCCACGGCATTGCCTTCGGCCTCAATCGTCTGGCCAATGAGGCCGGCGGCGATGCCGGCGTTCGTGCTCTGGGAGAGAAGGTCGATGGAGGCGTTGTTCCCCTCCAGCGTCTCCTTGATGTTGACGAGTTGTTCGACCGTCGAGAACTGGGCGAGCTGGGCGGCAAACTCCTGCCCGTCGAGCGGGTTCAGCGGATCCTGATTGCTGAGCTGGGTCACGAGGAGCTGGAGGAACTCGTCTTCTCCGAGCACCTGAGACCCGGCGTCGAGAGAGGTGGACGAGGCGGCTGCCTCGGGTTCGCCGGGAGAAAAGGGGGACTGGATTTCCATGGGAGGGTTCCGGGAGTCGTGGGACAAAGGTTAGCCGACCCACACGTTGCGGTCGGTGTATCGCTGCGCATGAGGTCGAGCGGCTTCGGAGGCCTCCGCGTTCCGCTCCGAGGTCGGCAGGGCGGAGGGACGCCGGGGAGCGTTCGCGTGCTCGCGTCCGGGCGAAGCGCCGGAGCCGTCGCCGGTAAACGAGAGGTCCACGGAAGCGTCATACTGACGGCGAAGGGCTTCCTGAAGACGGTCCGCATGCTCAGCCGTCAGCGCACGCAGGTGCGGATCGCTGAAACCGACGGTGACGGCGACGCGCTCCGCGTCCCGCCTCGCCTTGATGATCATGGTGCCGTCGCCGTCGTCGAGTTTCATCTCTAGCATGTTCCACCCGTCGCCCGCCGAGAGTGCGCCGCCGCCCTGATGGAGCGCGGCGCGGAGCCAGGCGGCAGAGACAGGGCCGCGCGGGAGCGGGCGGGCAACTCCGTGAAGGGCCTTCACGCCGTCCCGAAGATTGTTTTTGACAAGGCCGAGGACGGCGTCCGCTTCAGACGTGGGGTCGGGCATGGGAGCGTTCCCGTCCATGGACGAGGGCTCGGGGGAGGGTTCGTCCATGGACGGCAGCGACCCCGAGGTCTCTTTTTGCACGGGTGTCGTTCGGGCGTCGGCCTTCTCAACCGGGTCCGACACGTCGCCGTCCGGACGGGCGGGGGCGGAAGCCTGGCGTGGGACCCCGGCGTGTCGCCCGGTCTGTCGGCGCTCACCCTCACCCGCATCCGAGGAGAAAGTCGAGGAACCCTCGCCATCCGCTTCGGCGGATACGGTGGAAAGAATCTCACCCCCCGGATGCGATTTCAAGGGGGATTTCTGCTCGGTCGGCCGAGGCCCTTTTTCCCCGGAGTCTTTCGGCGTTTTTCCGGAAGACTCATCCGAACCATCGGGGACATGCGCCGGTGTTTCTTCAGACGCAGGGGGCGTGACGAAGGAGAGCCCCTCCCTATTCCCGGATGTTTTGTTCGCCGAGGCGGAGAGGGCGTCCGGGCTGTCGGTTGGGCGGGACGTTCGCACCGAGGTGTGGGCGTGCGCAGGCTTTACTTCGGGTTCCGGATCGCCATTCGTTCCGGGGAGCGCTTCTTCGAAAGAGGCGGCCTTTGCGGGGAGGGATGGCGTGGTCTCCGGGGGCAACGTTCCTGGGGCGATGTCTGCGGGGAGCGTTCCTGGGGCGATGTCTGCGGGGAGCGTTCCGGGGGCGATAGTCGAGGGTGCGCCGCTCCCGGCGGGCCGGGCGTCGTCGGACGGGATCTCCGCAGGCGCGGCAACGGGGACCTCGGCGGAGACGGGCGCGCCGAGGACGACGGTCGGCTCGGCCGAGAGCGGTGTGCGCTGCGTCTCGGTCGACTCCGTTTCCGTTGTCGTCTCTGCGGGCGCGTCCTCGGGGGCGTGCGCGTCGATCTCGGCGGCGAGGACCTCGTCGAAGCCGGGTCCGTCGGTGCGTTCGGCTGCGTCCGTCGGCGAGGCGGCCGGTTCGTCCGGCTCGGAACGGGCCACGGGGACTGGGAAAAGGGAAGCCGACTGCATCATCAAACTCCGTTGGCGGTGGTCAGGGGCGGCGAGGAGACGGGCTCGGTGGAAGAGGGAGGCTCCTCCCCCGCGGATGAAGGGAGCGGCGGATTTTCTCCACTTTTGCCGCTCACGAGCTGTTTGACGAACCGCGCGGCCCGATCCGAAGAAAGCGCCTGGAGGATCTTCGTTCGATTCCTCCCGGAAGCCTCCGAATAAAGGATCTCGAGCACGTTCATGTCGAGTTGTTGAAGGATGGGACTGAGTTCCCCGGTCTCTAGTTTGGGCAGGGTGGCGCTCAGATCTTTGGCTTCCACCCGCTGGGCTTCGATGACTTTGAGCCGCTCGTTCAACTCGTCGATCACACGGCGGAGTTCAGAGGTCTCTTGTTCGGTGGACGTCAGGCGTTCATACGCCATCTTCAATGAATCTCGAAGGAACGCGATGGTTTTTTCCTGCTGGAGGATGCTCTCGCGCATACTTGAATCGAGACGCTTGAGCGAGGCATCGAGCGAATCGGTGATGATCCCGAAGGCATGGTACTGCATGGCGACGAGCGCGCTGTCCTCGATGCCGGCCATGGAAGACTGCGCCTGGAGGCTGTCGAGCATGTGCCGGGTCTCCTCGACGCGCTCGGGAGCCAGCATCGGCATCGCAAAATAGATTCCGATGAAACCGAGAAAGAATGCGGGCAGCGCAATGGCTACGATGGTAAGGATCTTCTTCATGAGTCGGTAGAACGTAGCTTTCTAAAGTGACTGGTCAGGGCCTGCTCGTCGAGGAAAGCGATCTCGGATTCGTTGATCTCCCGCTGGTGACGGGCGCGTTCCTCGTCGTGGAGCGTCTGAAGCGTCTCTTCGGCGCGTCGCCGTTCGATCAGAGCGGTCCGGGCGTTTTCCTCGTCCATGCGCTTCTGGGTGAGGGCGCGACGTTCGCGGTCGCGGACGCGCTGGAGGTGCGTGCGGTAGGCGGCGAATCGTCGAAAAGCGAGGGGGCCGGCGGTCCCGGTGAGCGGGGCGGTGAGATTGGCTTCGGCGAGACGGGTTTCCACCTCGGCGAGTTTGGCCTCCTGGGCCTTGCGCGTCTCGATGGCGTGTGTGAGCCTTCGGCGGGCGCGGTTGGACTCGTGGCTTCGCAGCCGGAGCACGCTCGCGAGTGAGAACTGGAACTTCTTTCCTGCCATGACGCCATTTTTCGCAACTATCGGGGAGAACCCTGCGGGTCCGTACTCCATGCAAAAGACCGGCCAATCCGGGGCATCGGGGAGAAAGCTCCGGCGTTTGTTTCAGGGCGCCGACGACCGGGCCGGTTTGCTTGCCCGATGTCGGGCGCGCGTGAGGGTGCGGCGCATTGCGGGTTCGTCTATGCTTCGCCGGGCCCGATCGTCTGTAGGACCGAACGGAGGGTTTGGGAGGCATCGGGGTCGGCGGGCTCGGTGGTGCTCTGACGGAGGAAGTGGTTGAGGGGGGCGTGCGCCGCGATGGCGGCGTCTACTTCGGGGCTCGTGCCGGGCTCATAGGCGCCGATGCGGATGAGGTCCTCGGCCTCCCGGTAGGCGGCCAACAGGCGCCGGGCGCGGTGGGCAGCCTCCCGCGCTTCGGGCGGGGTGACGCGCGGCATCACGCGGCTGACGCTCTGAAGCACGTCGATGGCGGGGAAATGGTTGGCATGGGCAAGCTTTCGGGAGAGCACGATATGGCCGTCGAGGATGCCCCGGGCGGCGTCGCCGATGGGCTCGTTCATGTCGTCGCCGTCGACGAGCACGGTGAAGATGCCGGTGATGGTGCCTTTGGCGCCGGGGCCGGCGCGTTCGAGCAGGCGCGGGAGCATGGCGAAGACGCTGGGGGTGTACCCGCGCGTCGTCGGCGGCTCGCCTACGGCCAGCCCGATCTCCCGCTGGGCCATCGCCACGCGCGTGACGGAATCCATCATGAGCAAAACGTCGAGACCTCGGTCCCGGAAATACTCGGCGATGGCGAGGGCCGCATGCGCTCCTTTGACGCGGCTCATGGCGGCCTGATCGCCGGTGACGGCCACCACGACGGAGCGCTTCAACCCTTCTTCGCCGAGGTTGTCCACGATGAACTCCTGCACTTCACGCCCGCGTTCGCCGATGAGCGCGATCACGTTCACGTCGGCTTCGGCGCGGCGGGCGATCATGCCGAGGAGCGTGCTTTTGCCGACGCCGGAGCCGGCGAAGATGCCGATGCGCTGCCCTTTGCCGATGGTGAGGAAGGCGTCGATGGCGCGCACCCCGGTGCGGAGCGGCTCCCGGATCATCTGCCGTTCGAGCGGAGAGGGCGGCTCGGCGTGGACGGGTTGCTCGTCTTCGAGGAGGAGCGGGCCCTTGCCGTCGAGCGGATGGCCGTGTCCGTCGATGACACGGCCCAGGAGCGCCTCGCCCACCGCCACGGAGAGGGGCAGGTCCGAACGTTGCACCAGGCATCCCGCGCGCAACCCCGCAGTCTGTTCGAGCGGCATGAGCACCGACGTTCGGCCCCGCACCCCCACGACTTCCGCCGGCACCCTCCGCCCGTCGCGGATGTCCCTCTCATAGATGAAGCACAACTCGCCGACGGCGGCGTGCACGTCGCTGGCCTCCACCAGAAGCCCGACCACGGATTGCACTTTCCCGAAATGGAGCATGTGCACGGGGTTGGCGAGGACGTCTTCGAGACAGTGGGCGAGATGGCTCATGGGTTGCGGGTTCGAGACAATGGAAAGGGAACGGCGCCGGCGCGGATCAGTGGTCGAGCGGGGGCAGGCCCAGGCGCTCGCGGAGCGTTGCGAGAAGCTCCTCTTTGACGTGGCGGATCATGGCGGCGGGAGACTGCACGATCCAGTCGCCTTCCTGGAGCCTTTCGTCGGAATCCCATTCGAGGCCGGGGTGCGCGGCGGAAAGCTCGTCCGCCAGGCCGGATTCCCGAAGGCGAAGCAGGTCGACGGGGTGGAGGCTGATGCGCAGTTGCGCTTCACCGGCCAGGCGGTCGACGGCCTTTGAGAGGGTCCGGGTGGCGAGGTCCTTGACATCGGTGGGGAGCGGCGCGTCGAGGATGGTGCGGGCCGTGGTGAAGGCCAGATGAGCGAGCATGGGTTCGGCTTTTTCCATGAAGGCCCGCCAGGCTTCCTTGAGGCGCGCGGCATCCGCGACGAAGGCGGCTTTCGCGGATGCAACCTCTGCGCGGAGCGCTTCTTCCGCCTCGGCGCGTCCGGCGTCATAGCCTTCTTTCCGCGCTTGCTCGACCGCCACGGTCATGCGCGCCTGCCAGGCGGCGTCCCACTCGGCCTTCAGCGCTTCGGGGTCTACGGGCGGCGGCGGGGGCGGCTCCACCGGCTCGACGGCTTCGGGCTCCGGGGCGGCCAGCGGGAACTCGGGCTCCGGAGCGAGGGCGGGCAACTCGAAGGGCTCGGCGAGCAGGGCCGCCTCGTTCCGTCGCACGACGCCGCTCAGCCGATAAGGCGTCTCCTCTTCCGCCTCCACGGGCGCGACTGCAATGCGGGTGCGCGGGATGCGGCGTTGAAGCCGCTCGGAAGACTGGGGTTCGGGTGCGCCGACAACCTGCGCGGTGTCCGACTTGATGATTCTGGGAAGGGTATGCATCGGTCGCGTGAAACGTTGGGAGCATGAAGGAGAGCAAGGTCGATCGTTCGATAGGGCGATCGTTCGAGTAGACAACGACCGGCCTGATCGATCCGCCAACCGGCAAGTACGGGTCTATACGTAGTCGTCCTTCGAACGGGAGAGCGTAATTTCCTCCTGTTCTTCGAGGGTTTGGGCCACCTCGAGGATGCGGCGCTGGGCTTCCTCCACGTCGCGCACCCGCACCTGTCCCATCAGTTCGATCTCCTCCTGGATCATGGCCGCCGCCCGCTCGCTGACGTTCTTGAGCATCTTCTCCTGCAGGTCCGGCGAAGCGCCCTTGAGCGCCAGCACCAGGTCTTTCTGCTCCACTTCGACGAGGAGCCGCTGGAGGTCGCGTTCGTTCACGTTGACGAGGTCGTCGAAGACGAACATGAGCCCCTTGACGCTGTTGGCCAGTTCCGGATCGCGCTCCCGGATGCCCTCCATGATGTTGCGTTCGGCGGAGCGGCTGATGCTGTTGAGGATCTCCGCCACCTTTTCGATGCCGCCCTGCATGCTCAGCTCCGTCCCGATGACCGAACCGATCTGGTCGCGGATCACCTCCTCGATGTCGCGCAGGAGCTCGGGAGAGGTCTTGCCCATCGTCGCGAGGCGGTACATGATTTCGTTTTGAAGCTCCTGATCGAAGTGACCGATGATGTCGGCGGCTTTTCTGGGGTTGAGGTTGGCGAGGATGAGCGAAGCCGTCTGCGGATGTTCGTTCTTGAGGAAGTTGGCCAACTGGCTCGTCTCGACGGTCTGAAGCAGGTGGAAGGCCGAGACCTGCATGGCCGCCTCGATCTTCATGATGATCTCTTCCGCGCGGCGTGGGCCGAGGGCGCTCTGGAGGGCCTCACGCGCGAAGTTGATGCCGCCCTGCGTGATGTAGTCGTGCGCCATGGTCATGTCGCGATACTCGAACAAGACCGTCTCGACGAGATCGCTCGATACGTTCCGAAGCTTGGCGATTTCGATGGAGATGCGCTCGACTTCCTCGGCGGGAAGGGCGCGCAAGACGGCGCTGGCGGCCTCGGTGCCGATGGATACGAGCAGAATGGCCGCTTTCTTGGCTCCGGAGAGGCTCTTGGAGATCGCGGCGTAATCCGGCGTATCATTCACCTCAGGGGTTTTCTCTACGGTTGCGACGGCTTCGGACATGGGCGGTCTGAGGGTTGAGGTCGGGGAGGTCGGGGAAGGTCAGGCTTCTACCGGCTGGGGGTCCTCGGCCATCCACGAGATGAGCAGTTCTGCGGTGTCCTCGGGATGCTTGGCGATCTGCTCTTTGATCTCTTCGAAGAGCTTGTGCTTGGCCTTGATCCGGGCTTTGGCTTCGGCGGAGAGTTTACTCGTGTAGATGTCTTCGACGAGAATGAACTCTTCCTCTTGAGGAGCGGTGAGCCGGCGGTTTACGTCGGCGGCGCCGTCCGGGAGCCCGGCAGGAACCTGGCCCTCCGGGAGCGCTGCCGGGTCGGCGTCGGCCAGGGCCTGTGATTCTCCGTGGACGAGCTCCGTGGTGCGTCGCGCGGCCGAGCGCATCAGCCAGAGCGCAAGGAGGATGGCGAGGGCCATAAGTCCATATCGCACATAGAGTTGTACCTCTTCTTTAAACTGTTGCTCGCGGAAATCGGCAGCTATCTGTTCGTTGATGCTGTTGTCGAAGACGGTCTGGGAAATGGCAAACCGGTCGCCGCGCTCTTCTTTGAAGCCGACGGCATTCTTGACGAGCGCCTCGATCTCGGCCAGCTCATCGGCGGTGTAGGGGCGGGGTTGCGGTTTGGCCTCGGGGTCGTCCGCGGGCGGCGTCGACATCTTCTGATTGAGGATGACCGACACGGTGAGATAGGAGAGCTCGCCGATGCTCTTCTCCGTCCGCGCCCGGGTCTCGCTCAACTCGTAGTTTTTAACGGAGGACTTGGCCGTGTCCACGTCGGAGTTTTCCTCCAGACGTTCCTCGCTGATGACCGTAGCGCTCTCCGGGTCGATGTTCTTGGTTTCGACGAGCGAGCGGGTGAAGTCGAGCGTGGCCGCCACGCGAACGATGGCGTTGCCCTGCCCGAGGACGCGGTCGAGCATCGACTGCCCGTTCTGGGCAAGGTGTGTTTCGACATCGCGTTGCATATCGAGTTGCGTCGACGTGAGCATCACGTCGGTGTCGCCCTGGTTGGGGTTGGAGAGCAGGTTGCCGCGCGTGTCGAGCAGCGTGACGTCTGCGGGATTCATGCCTTCGACCGCTCCGGCGACGAGCGAGGTGATGCCGAGGGTCTGCGATTCGGTCAGGGTGCTGTTGCCGTTGAGTTGGAGCACGACGGAGGCGGTGGCGGGGCTCTGGGTATCCGAGAAGGCGCGTTTCTCGGGCAGGACCAGATGCACGCGCGCCATGCTCACCTGTTTGAGGCTGGCGATCGTGCGGGCGAGTTCCCCTTCAAGGGCGCGGCGGAGGTTCACCTTCTGCATGAAGTTGGTCATCCCGAGCGCCCCGGTGTCGAAGAGCTTGTCGCCGAGGGGGCCGTCCGAGATGACGTCTTCGCCCATCATGGTCAGTCGAAGTTCGTACACCTTCTCGCGCGGCACGTAGATGGCCGTGCCGTTCTCCTTCAACTCATACGTGACGCCCTTGTCCGTGAGGGTCTCGATGGCGCGGCTGGCCTCGCTGGGTTTGAGGTTGCTGAAGAGGAGGGCATAATCAGGACGGCTCGCCCAGTAGCCGACGCCGGCGAGTATGGCGATGCTGCCGAGGATAACCGCGCCCAGGGCCAGTTTCTGGCGGGGAGGGAGACGTTTGAGAAACTCCGTGAACTGTTCCAAAAATCCGTTCATCCTACTTCGAGTACTCCCTGTCTATGCTCAAGGATGGGGGGCGTATGCTAGACCTGCATGCGCATTAATTCCTGATAGGTATCCAGCATCTTGTTTCGGACTTCCGTCATGAGTTGAAACGAGAGTTGGGCCTGGTTCATCGCGATCATCACTTCGTGCACGTTCTCCTGTTCTCCGGAGATGAAGGCCGTCATTTGTTCGCCCGCCTCTTTCTGCGCGCCGTCCACGCTTTCGATGGCTTCTTTCAGCGTTTCGGTGAAACCGGCGCCGTCCCCGGCGCCCATGCGGGGACGGGGAAGGCTGCGAGGATCGTCGGAGCCGGAAATACCGGCAGAACGCATCCGTTGGAGTTCGGAGAGAGTCATGAGGAACGCGGGTTGGCTTCTTTGGGATCAGGCTCGGAGGTCGAGACGGCTGCCGAGGGCCCGGGGCGTCATGGTGCGGCTGCCGGCGCCGGGACCGTAGAGCCGGAGCGAAAGCGCCGGCGTGGGCGGAAACTCACGAGCGATCATCTGCTGCTCCTCGGGCGAGAGCGGCGGGCCGGGCACGGCGGCTTCGGTGCGTCGGGCGGCTGCCGGCTTCGGTGCATCGGGAGCCTTCTGCGCCGGGACCGGTTCGCGCGCGGAAGACGTCCGCTGATACGGATGAATCGATCCGTTCAAAAAAGAGTTGATGCGGTTGCTCATGTGATCTCGGAAAAAGTCGGCGTGGTCAACGTATGCGTCGAATCGTGGCTCAGATGTCGAGAGTTCTCTTGATCATGTCCTTGGCCGTTTGCACCGCCGAGAGGTTGGCTTCATAGATCCGGCTTGCGGAAACCATCATGGCCATCTCCTCGACGATGTTGACGTCCGGATAGTAGACGTATCCGTCGGCGTCGGCGTGCGGGTGGGTGGGGTCGTATTCCTGCCGCAGCCGGATCTTTTCGTCGATCTCCGTGGTGGGGCCGAGCTCGGCCTTGTGGAGCCGGGTGCGCAGCGTGGGGCCGCTCAGGTGCCGCCCGTCTTTGGTGGACATCTCGCCATTGACCTGGCTGATCAGGTCCGAGAACCTCGTGTATTCTTCGTCGGAGACGCGGTGCACGGCGCGTTTGATGGCGTACGGAGAGCCGTCGGCGGTGCGGGTGGTGGAGGCGTTGGCGATGTTCTCCGAGGCGGCGCCGAGCGCGATCCGCTGGGCCTGCATACCGCGTGCAGACGTTCGGAAAACACTGAAGAAACGTTCGTTGATCAGCATGGAGCGGCGGGAGTGCGGAGGATAGAAGGGGGGCGGAGGTTAGCGTCGGGCCAGGCGGCGTTAGCCCGTGCGTCCCGTGATCGACATGCGGAGCATGCCGAAGTGCTCCTTGAGCGCGCGTGTGGCAAACTGGGTGCGCATCTGCGTGTCGGCCAGCTCCATCAGTTCGTTTTCCAGAACCGGCGGACCTTCCTCGACCCGCATCTTCGGCTTGACGTCGGTTACGTCGCGACTGCCGGGCACCTCATGGCGCACCTCCTGTAAAGTTTCCTCAAACGTGACCGATACGCGTTGGTAGTCGGGCGTGTCGAGGTTGGCGATGTTGGCCGAGAGCGCCTGCATGCGCCACGTATAGGCCTGCATGGCGCGTGAGAGGAGTTTGAGCTTGGGCGTTTCCATAACCGCTCCTAGACTTCAGGATAGCGTGACTGCACGCAGCCGCGATGCAACCATTGTGCCCTTTGTGCGAAGGGGCGGGGGCGGTATGCCCGGGCGGGCGCCGAGAGCGGAAGGAGAGACAGGCCGGCGTGAGCGAGAATACCCGCGAGAACGGATGCATTCCCGGAGAGCCGCCGCCCGAAAGCGACGGGCGCAGGGCCAGCGACGGATGCGCGCGCGAGGGCGCCCGGGGAACGCGCGCATGCAGATCGATGCCGGGAAAAAAGTACGTGGCGGGGAAAGAATTGCCTGACGTTCGGACGATGAAATCTGCGGTTTCCCTTCAGCTTCAGGATCTCCCGGCCGATATGAAGGAGGGCCGTGCGCAGGTCGGATCTACGCGTCAGGGAGAACGCCGGCGCGTTTCATAGCATCCACGGGTTCGTGGGGCGAAGAGGCGGACCGGAGCGGGAACGGGATCGCAACGCTGCTCCATCCGGCAGCTTCGTCGGTGGCATATGATTTGACCGAGCGCTTCGTACGTGCAAACGCCTTCCGTTTCATCGCGCAGTTTGCATAGACGCAGCATCACGTGAACGACGTTTTCTTACGGCACACCGACTTGGCCTCCTCTACGGCACAGCGTTCGAATCAGAGCCCACGTTCGAGGTCCTCCTCGGACGAACCGTTGACGCATCTCGCTCAGGTGCTCGCGCACCGGATACGCGGGCTCGTGACGGGGATCGAAGGGTATACGGATCTGCTCATCGACTCGCTGGCCATGCGAGAGCAACGCGACCTGGCGCTTCGCATCCTCGAGAGCGCCATGCGAATCGAACGGGTTCTGGCCGATCTTCAGCGGTACGGCCGCGAGATTGCGCCCGTGGTGCAATGCCTGCCCGTCAGCGCCGTGCTCGACGCGCTCGTGGCCGCCCTCGACGACGACGATCTCGAACGCATCGGCTTCGATGTGAAGGAAGACGCGGACGTCCAGCTTCGCGCCGACCCGGTGCTCCTCCGGCAGGCGCTCCTCATCCTGGTTCAAAACGCCATCGATGCCACCCGACAGGGCGGGGCGATCCTGTTCGCTACCGAAGGGGATCACGCCAACCGATCCTTTCATTTCGTGATCCAAAATGACGGCTTCATCCCGTTCGAAGATGCCGAGACGAAAGTCTTCTCCCCGTTTTTTACCACGAAGGCGCATAACCTCGGCGTCGGGTTGACGCTTGCGCGGCGGATCGCACGGGCGCACGGGGGCACGTTGCGTCTCTCGGCAAACGATCCGGAGACGGGCGTCCGGTTCGTCTTGACGTTGCCGATCCACGAAACCGGGGCCTGACGCGGAAACGCATAGGGGAGACGAAGAGCATTTCGTCGACGGCGCGAAAAGATGCCGGGGGCTGCCACGCACGCTCCGACCGGGCTGGAAAGCGGCGACTCAGGGGCGAAATATTAGGCCATCCTGTGGATGCGGGCATTTTCACCTTATATTGCGGTGAGGCCGGGAGGTCTGAAGGTGAATGTCGTACGTACCGCAAGCAAAGGTTCATGGATCGTCAACCCCGTATTCTCTTCGTCGACGACGAGCAACTCTTACATAATCTATTCGAACGACTTTTTGCCCGGCACGGGATGGAGGTGGTCAGTTGCTCGACGGCCACCCAGGCCATGGAGATCCTCAAGGAACAGGCCTTCGACCTTGTCGTCACGGATTTCATGATGCCGGACATGGACGGGCTCGAGCTCCTGGCGCACATCCGACAGGAGTATCCGGAGACGCGCGTGATCATGATCACGGCCCACGCCAACGTGCAACATGCCGTCCGGACGATGCAGTACGGCGCCATCGACTATATCGCCAAGCCTTTCGCGACGGCGGATCTGGTGGAGCGGGTCAAGGCCTCTCTGGCGACTCCGGCCGCGGACTCCGAAAAACCGAAGACGCGGGCGAAGGCGAGCGCTTCCCGGAAGAAGCAGGCGAAGGTCTCCTTTATCGGAGAGTCCCCCAACATCCAGCGGCTCAAGGAGCGGCTGCCCCGCGTGGCCAAGAACCGCGCGCCGGTCTTTATCCAGGGCGAGAGCGGGACGGGTAAAGAAGTGCTCGCCCGACAGATCCATCTGATGAGCGAGCGCGCTGAAGGGCCGTATGTGACGATCAATTGCGCCAACCTGCCCCGTGAACTGGTGGAGAGCCACCTTTTCGGGCATCGGAAAGGAGCGTTCACCGGCGCCATCGACGACATGGTCGGCGCCTTCGAGCGGGCCGACGGCGGGACCCTCCTGCTCGACGAGATCACCGAGGTGGAACCGGCCGTGCAGGCCAAACTCCTGCGCGTGTTGCAGGAGCGCGAATTTCAGCGCGTGGGGACGACCGAGCCGCAGAAGGTGGACGTCCGCGTGATCGCTACGAGCAACCGAAACGTCGGAGACGCCATCGCCGAAGGCATCTTTCGCGAGGACCTCTATCACCGGCTCTCGGTTTTTCCTCTGATGGTGCCGCCTCTGCGCGAGCGCATTTCCGACGTGCCGTTACTCGCGAAACATTTCGTGCGCAAATACTGCGAACTCTATGGCCTTCCGGAGAAAAAACTCTCCAAGGACCTCATGAGGCGCTTCAAGTCTCATTCCTGGCCCGGGAACGTGCGCCAACTCGAAAACATGGTCCAGCGCGGGGTGATCCTATCCGCCGACGAGGAGACCATCGAGGTGGAACACGTGTTCGATGAGTTCTTCGCCGAGGCCGAAGCCAACGGAAGCGGGAAACGGCCCGACGAAAAGATGCAGACCATCGAGGACATGGAGCGGTACATGATCCTTCAGGCGCTCTCTGAGTCGGGCAACAACCAGCAACTCGCAGCGGAGCGTCTCGGCATCAGCGCCCGGACCATTCGGAACAAGCTGCGGAAGTACCGGGAAGAGGGGCACATCACCTGACGTCGCGCGGGTGCGGCGTCAGGGCGTTGTCAGTCCCTGGCGCGTATCATGATCCGGACACGCGCCCGTGATTTCTGGAGGGGCTGCTCCGGCAGGGGAAAGAATTACCGGAGGCAGGAAAGGACGGGTCCGTCACGCACCTTCGACGTCGGGCGGATACAGGACGTCTTCCGCCGTAGGGGGATAGATGTCCTGTTCACCTTCGGGCGGATAGATATCTTCGGCCTGCGGCGGTTCGCCCGCCACTTCACCGGCAAGACGATCGGCAACTTTTTGCAGCACGTCCGTTCGTGAGTAGAAGCCGCTCTCCATCCGGTCTCGGATTTTCGAGAGTCGCTCTTCGCTCAACGGCGGGAGCTCCTGGAGGGCCTTGCGTGCGAAGGCGATTTCTCGGCCCCGCTGCGTGTTCGGAAGACGCCCCCGAACGACGTCGGAAAGCTCGATCCGATCCTGAGGCAGGGCGGAGGGTGCGCCGGAGGGATGAGCGGCGGGCGCGCCGGATTCCGTTTTTCCGGCTTCACCGGGCGAAGTCGGCTGAATGGGCGTGGCCCCTTGAAGGCCCGATGAGGCAATGTTTCGAATATCCATAACACTGAAGCGGGTTAAGTCCGCTGTTCACACGATGGAGTCGCGAAGAACGGTGATGATAAGAATGGGAGCATCAAACGGTGAAGCAGTTGCGGAGCGCCAGAGGGGGAGCCTTCTTCACGAACTAGCCCTGAAGATTTTTGTTCAACAGGGGGCGGCGAGGCGGGCGCCGGCGGTAGGTCTGATGCGCCGTGCGATGGGTCGTCAGACGTGCGAGCGCTTCGCTCAACCGGGTCTCTTGCCGTGCCAGGGCTTCCTCCAGGCGTCGTTGCTGCCGGACCAGGCCGGATGCGATCTCCTTCCGTTCCGCCGGCGGGATGTGGGCCGCGTCGTGCAGGGAATCAATCAAGGCAGTGCGTTCGGATAAGCGCTGCAGAAAGGCGTCGAGGTCTTCTTGCATCAACGCTTCGTACATACGATCTCCGAGATCAAAAATTGATTGAATCAGAGGGGATTGCATGGCATCTCACTGGTCTAAGGAGCAGTACATCAAAACATATGCCACTCTTCCGAAACCAGGAGATCAGAAGCCAAAGAAGCTGCCGAGGGTTTGTTGTTGACCCTGAAACAGCGCGAGGGCTTCCTGGAGCCGTGCGAACTGTTGACGGAGTTGATCTTCGCGTTGCGTGAGTCGGTCCTCGTAATCGGTGATCTGGTCGTCGAGGCGGGAGATGCGGTCGTCGACGGAATCCATGCGATTGTCGATCAGGCCGTCCGTGCCGATGTAGGTGTCGAGGCGATCTTTGAGACGCGTGGCGATGCCGTCGCTCCCGGAGAAGAGGGACTGGACGGCGTCAGCGTTTTCGCTGAGCGCGTCGGTGAGGGCATCGGTGTCGGAGAGTTCGAGGGTGCCGTCGTCGTTGATCGTAATCCCGATCTCGGTCAGGAGCGTGGGAGCGCCGACGGGCTGCCCGGTCACCTGCTGGGCAATGTCGCTCCGCATGCCGAATTTCAGCCCGGTGAGCAGCGAATCCCCGGCGAAGTCCGCCCGGATGTCGAGGTCGCTGTCGACCTGTGTGTTTCCGTCGATGAATTCGAGGATTGCGTTGTATTTGCTGATGAAGTCGCTGATCTGATCCGTGATGCCCTCGGTGTCCGGTCCGACGCTGAAGTCAAAGGGATCGCCGACCTGCTTGAGGTCGAGCGTGAGTCCCTGGAGGGCATCGGTGACCTGGTTGCTGCTCCGGTAGATCGTGAGGCCGTCGAGGACGAACTGGGCGTTGAGTTCCGAATCCGTCTCGCTCGTGCCGACGCTGGTTACCTGACCGCCGCCGGTCCCGGTGGCGACGGCGGCGTTGGTGACGTCGAGCTGGGCCAGAAGTCCCGCGGCGGAGTCGGTGAATTCGAGACGGTTGGCATAGCCCGTTTGCCCGCTGCGGAGCGAGAGACGAGCGGTGTCCGTAGTTTCGTTGACGACGGAAGCGTTCGCCGCCTCGACGGTCTGGATCGTGCCGGCGTCGATAGCGGCGTCCATCGCATCATTGATCGCGAGGGAGATCTCGTCGAGGATTTCTTCGTCTGTCGTGCCCGTAGGGTTGACGGTGACGGAAATCGCCACCCGGTTATTGGGATCCGTATCGGTGGGACTGGTGACGTTGATCTCGAAGGTCTGCTCTCCATTCGTGTCGAAAAAGCTTCGCAGGGAAGAACCGCTGGAGGTATACTGTTGCGAGATGCGCGTATCGGTCGAGGCCAGGCGGAGCACCTGGAGTGAATGGCTGCCGAGAGGAGCCTCGTCGCCGGCAGTGACGGAAAAAGACGTGGCGTCCGAGAGCTCCGCCGAGCGGGCCGCGAACGGGTTCGAGAACGTGTCGGTGAAGCTCGAGAGCAGCGTATGCAGCGAAGAGACGTCGCTGTCGAAGGTGTCGAGTGCCGAACTGATGCGATCCTGGGTATCCCGTTTGACCTGAAGATCATACAATGGTTGGCTCTCAACCTGAATGATCTGGCTGATCAGCAGCTCATAAGGATCGTTGGCCTTGAACGTCTGGAAGGCTGCACTAACCATGGCTCACGAAAGGCTTTGTGGGATAAAAAACTCCCGGAAGGAGTCGTTCACGCGCGTTGCGCATCAGGCCGCTTTACGGCCAATAACCTGTTCTTTCCATACGGAGCGGAGATCGTTCAGTAACTCCTGAATCAGATCCAGATTGCCGCTGATACTTTCCCGCAGACAGAACTCGTAGATGTTGTACAGGCCTTGCGCGATCTCACCGCCCTGCTCAAAGTTCAGGCTGGAGATCAACTCCTTGAGCACGGCCCGCAGCTTGTGGCGGTCTTCTCTATGACAGGCGGCGATGCCGATGTCATAGAGCTTGGTGATCAACTGTTCCGGTGATGCAGACGAAACCGCTTGCTGCTGGTACTGACGCATGCGGATAGCGGTATGCATAGCTTTTCTGAGTTGGATTCAAGAGGTCGGGTGGGTGACAAGGCGTGTGCCTGAATGCTTCTCTCGTTTTTTTGGCAGCCTGAACGTTGCCGTTCTTGATGGCGCGGAAGCTTTTTCCCGGGATGGACACCTTTTCCGGTCGGTCAGTCCTGCCGGGAATGCTCTCTGAAGCCTGTTATCGGCGAAAGAGGAGAAAGGCTTAAGCCGGAAAAAGGGGGGGCAGGGCCTCCCCCCGCGAAAATCGGGAGCTCACGGGGAAGGTGCGGGATGGAAGCCAACATCGAGGCATAGTCGATTGGCACGCAAACGGCTTCGATCCCCGAAGCATAGGCGCCCCGGCGCTCCCGCTTTACGGATCACTTCGAATCGTGTGGGTCGTTGGGCGGGAGATCCAGGCTGGTTTTCAGTCGCCACAGGCAAAACCGAAGTACAATATGGCCCGAGCCGCACGAAGGCTGGAACGGAACAGGAGACGAGAACCGTCCCTGAGCCTCAGCATGATGGTCAAGAATGAAGCGCAGACGCTCGAGAAGGGATTACGTCTGGCCCGCCCGTATGTCGACGAGATCGTGGTGATCGATACCGGCTCGACCGACGGGACGCAGGAGATCGCCCGAAGATATGCGGACGTATTCGAGGAAATCGCGTGGCCGGGGTCTTTCGCAGAAGCCCGAAACTACACCTTCGAAAAAGCTTCCGGTGATTTCATCTTTGTTCTCGACGGCGATGAATATCTGCCGGATGCCCAGCACTGGAAGCGTGTGCGGAAGGCGCTCAGGAATCCCAGGCTTGCGGCGCTTCAGGTGCTCATTCGTAACCTGTTGCCGGACGGGCAGATCATCGCCGCGGATCGTATGTGGCAGGAGCGGGTGTTCCGAAACGATCCCGGGATACGATATGAGGGCCGGGTGCATCACCAGGTGCACGACGCGCTCGTGGCCTACATGGCTCGCACGGGGCGGGAAGTGCGCCGCGTCGAAGCCGAGATCATCCATACCGGCTATGCGTTGTCGAAAGAGAAGATGGCGCAGAAATACACGACCCGGATCGATCTGCTGAAGCAGGAATATGAGCATCCGCGCGCGGCGAAACACCGGGCCTATTATGGCTATCAACTCGGGGTGGTCTATTTCGTCCTGCACGAATATGAAGAAGCGGCCCGCCTCTTCAATGAACTGGAATATGCGTATCTGTCCCCGGACAACGCTTTTTATACCCACCTTCTCGCGGCGCAAACGGGTCTGAAGATCAACAATATTCCTATGGCCCTTGTGCACTCGAACGAGATGCTCACGATCAATCGGGAGGAACCGGTGGCGTATTACACGACCGGGCTTGCGCTTCTCGGCGCCCGGCAGATCGGAGACGGCGTGCTGATGTTGCTGGAAGCGTTTAACCTCAATGACGCCGCCGGTTCATCGGTCCGCTTCGTGCTCAGTACCGACGAGTTGCTTCGTGTGCTGAGTGTCGTGTGCGGAAAGATTGGGCTTGACGACCATGCCCGCGTGTTCAATTCCTTGAGGGGAGAGGAGACGTTTAACCCGGAGATCGTCAAGGCGCTGATCAGCTCCCTGAAGACGGGCATCGTGCACGCGGAGATGCGAGGGGCAGCCTAGCGACGCGTTGTCGCGGGAGAGCCGAGCAGGGAACCGCCTTTGACGGAAAAGCAAACAGCCCCTCCACTTTCGTGGAGAGGCTGTGCCGGATAGAGTGCCAGTCCATCCAGGAACCCATGGGAGCTATGCCAGAACCGTTCCCAGGGTGGGTATCAGCGTTAAAGCTAGAACAGCGACAGCACGGCCTGCGGCGAGGAGTTTGCCTGCGCCAGAGAAGCGATGCCGGTCTGCTGGAGAATCTGGAGCTTGACGATCTCCATCTGCTCTTTGGCAAAGTCGGCGTCTTCAATCCGGCTCCGGGCCGACTCGTTGTTCGTGATCGCCGTCGAGAGGGCGTCCTGCTTGAAGGAAAGCCGCTTCTGGCTGTCACCGATGTCGGCGAGCTTGTTGGCGACGGTCGTGATGGCCGAGTCGATGGTGCTCAGCAGCGAGGTGGCCGCCGAGGCTGAGGACACGTCGATGGAGCCGGTGGCCACGCCGAGCTGTCCGACGGACATCGTGCCGACCGTCACGGAGAAGGAGTCTGAGGATTCCGCGTTGACCTGGAACGAGAAGGCGCTGGACGTGAAGAGCGCCGTGCTGTTGAAGGTCGTGTCTCCGAGAATGTCGGTGACCTCTTCGGAAAGCGCCTTGAGCTGATCCGAAATGGCGCTTCTTTCCGAAGTGCCCATCGTGTCGTTGGCGGCCTGGACGGTTTTCTCCTTCATCGTCTGAAGGATGTCCATCACGGTGCCCAGGCTGCCCTCGGCTACGGTGAGCATGCTCTTGGCGTCGCCCACGTTGGAAAGGGCCTGGGCCTGGCCGCGGACTTTTGCCTCGAGCTTTTTGGCAATGTTGAAACCAGCGGAGTCGTCTTCGGCACGGTTTATGCGTTTACCGGTGGCAAGCCGCAACTGGCGCATGCCGAGGTTCTGGTTCGTCATCTGCAGCTGGTTGAGAGAATCCAGCGCTTGCAGGTTCGTATTAATTCGGGTTAAATCTCCGAAAGCCATAATATTCCCTCCTTTAGGTTAGTCTGAGTCGTTTAAAAGGCACTGAGGGGGGTCTCAGGTGCGGGACTGTGTGGCAGCACGGTCCCGCACTTTCTTTTTGCTCATCCGTCGCACTCCCGAGGGGGCGTCATCCGAGCGGTTTCCGTTGGTCAAAGTCGGCTTCCACGGTGGGACGCCTTCTTACTGGAGCAACTGGAGGATGGACTGCGGTCCCGCATTGGCCTGGGCCAGGGCCGCCGTACCCGTCTGCTGCAGAATCTGAAGCTTGACGATTTCCATTTGCTCCTTGGCGAAGTCGGCGTCCGCGATGCGGCTTCGCGCGGCTTCGTTGTTCGTGATCGCTATCGAGATCGCATCCTGCTTGAACGTCAGCCGCTTCTGGCTGTCACCGATGTCGGCAAGCTTGTCTGCGACGGTGGTGATCGCCGTGTCGATGGTCGATAAGAGGGACGTGGCCACGGAGGCCGAGGACACATCTATCGAACCGGTGGCGAGACCCATCTGTCCGACCGACAGGGTGCCGATCGTGACGGCGAAGGAGTCGCCGGATTCAGCGTTCACCTGGAAACTGAACGTCGCCGACGTGAACAGCGCGGTGCTGTTGAACGTGGTGTCGTCCAGAATGTCAGTGACTTCATCGGAGAGGGCCTGCAATTCGTTCTCAATCGCAGTGCGCTCCGAAGTGCCCATCGTGTCGTTGGCGGCCTGGACGGTTTTCTCCTTCATCGTCTGAAGGATGTCCATCACGGTTCCAAGGCTGCCCTCGGCAACGGTGAGCATGCTCTTGGCGTCGCCGATGTTGGCCAGTGCCTGAGCCTGACCCCTCACCCGTGCTTCCAGCTTCTTCGCGATGTGGAAGCCGGCCGAGTCATCTTCGGCCCGGTTGATTCGGCTGCCGGTGGCAAGCCTCATCTGGCGGACGCCAAGGTTTTGATTGGTCATCTGAAAGCGCCGAAGCGCATCCAGCGACTGGATATTCGTATTGATTCGAGAGAAATCTCCGAAAGCTCCCATGATACCTATCCTGGTTGAGTGAACGGTTCTGGACTAAGAGCAATTGGCGGTTGCTGAAGGGTATATCGTCCCGTTGATTCCAGACCTTAAATATTTTTTCTTCGGAAGCCGGTTTTGGTGAGCCGGCCTGCCGGAAGGGATAGACGAGTCCGATTCTTTTCTGAACCCGTCTCCGGACCAGGGCATGCTGCGGGCGGGCGGTAGGCGGCTCTAAGGGCGTCTCAGGGACGAAATCCGTAACCGCGGGGCGGCCGAACGCAAGCACACGCGGGTGACGGCCTGGACGCCCCTGCCTTTTTTCGGGAGGGGCGGAAAACAATCGCTCCCGGCGCATATCTTCGGGGCGTATCCTGAAAGAGAAACGGCGCGAGCCGGGACGCCATGATGAAAGCTGTTGTCGTCCGTCACCCCGGCGGTGTGGAGGCGCTCGCGATGGGCGTCCGGCCGAAGCCGCAGCCGGGCCCCCGGGAACTGCTCGTGCGTGTGGCGGCGACGGCGCTCAACCGGGCCGATTTGCTTCAGCGTGAGGGGAAGTATCCGCCGCCGGAAGGAGCGAGCGACATCCTCGGGCTGGAACTCGCGGGGACCGTCGAGGCGACCGGGGCGGAAGTGCGGCGCTGGAATCCGGGCGACCGGGTCTTCGGGCTTCTCGCGGGAGGCGGGTACGCCGAATACGCCCTCCTGCACGAGGACCTGGCCATGGCGATCCCGGAGGGGCTCTCCTTCGAGGAAGCGGCCGCGCTCCCGGAGGCGTTCCTCACGGCCTATCAGGCGCTGTACTGGCTCGGCGAGATGCACCCCGAGCAGTGGGTGCTCATCCACGCAGGCGCCGGCGGCGTCGGCACCGCGGCGATCCAGCTCGCCCGGGCCGCCGGGGCGCATCCTCTGGTCACCGCTTCGGCGGCCAAACACGAGCACTGCCGGAGCCTCGGTGCCATGCAGACCATCGACTATCGCTCCGAGGACTTCGCCGTCCGGGTACGGGAGGCGACCGGGGGGCGCGGCGCGGACCTGATCCTCGACTTCATCGGCGCTCCGTACTTCACACGCAACCTTCGGACGCTCGCCGTGGACGGGCGGCTCGTCCTGCTCGCCACGATGGGCGGGGCCGGCCTCGAGGGGCTCGACCTCCGACTCCTCTTCAAGAAACGCGCAAAAGTGGTGGCCTCGACGCTTCGCAATCGCAGCCTGGCATACAAGATCCGGCTCACGAAAGAACTTGCCCCGCTCCTGCGTTTTCTCCTCGAAGAAGGACGGGTTCGCCCCGTGATAGACTCCGTGTTCGACTGGGAGGAGGTCGCCGAGGCGCATCGGCGCATGGAGGCCAATCGCAACGTAGGCAAGATCGTCTTGCGCGTGCGGGGAGCCTGAAGAACCTTTTCCGGCCAAATAACGTACGGCATCACCGTTGTCCCGACCCACGGATCCGCATCGACATGTCCCCACGATATCTCTTTTTTCTGGCGTTCGGCCTGTTTGCGCTCACCGCCTCGGCCCAGGACGGGCACATCGTTCAGCCGTACAAGCAGTTCACCCTCGAAAACGGTCTGAACGTCATTCTCCACCGCGACGCTTCCACGCCGCTGATCAGCACCAACCTCTGGTATCACGTCGGTTCGGCGTATGAAAAACCCGGGCGAACGGGCTTCGCCCATCTCTTCGAGCACCTCATGTTCGAAGGCTCGAAGCACGTGCCGGAGGGCAAGATCGACGAGTGGTTCGAAGCCGTCGGCGGCTCGCCCAACGGCTCGACTACGAACGACCGTACGAACTACATGCAGACGTTCGCGAGGAACGGGCTCGAACTGGCGCTCTTCATCGAATCCGATCGCATGGGCTATCTCCTCGACGCGATGACGCCCGAGAAAGTGGATGGGCAGCGGGACGTGGTCAAGAACGAACGGCGGCAGAGTTATGAGAATCGGCCGTACGGACTCGCCTGGCAGACGATCGGAGAGAACCTCTATCCGCCCAATTTCCCGTATCACTGGCCGGTCATCGGCTCTATGGAGGATCTTTCGGCGGCGACGTACGAGGACGTCGTGGACTTCTTCAAGACATATTATACGCCGAACAATGCAAGCCTCGTCATCGCCGGGGACATTGACCTGGAGACGACGCCGGCGCTCGTGGAGAAATGGTTCGCGGAGATCCCGGCGGGGCCGAAAGTGGAACCGCTCTATGCCCCGACGCCTTCGCTCGAGGCCGAAAAACGGATCGTCATGGAGGATCGGGTGCAGTTGCCCCGGCTGTACATGGCGTGGATCACGCCGCCCGCCTTCGCGCCCGGCAACCCGGCGGCGGACGTGGCGGCGGAGATCTTCGCAGGTGGCAAAAACGCCCGGCTGTACGAGCGGCTCGTGTACGACCTCCAGATCGCCCAGGACGTTTTCGCTTTCCAGAATTCCAAGAAACTCGCCTCCGAGTTTTTTATCGTCGCGACGGCGCGCAGGGGGCACACGCTCGAAGAATTGCGGGCCGTGATCGACGAGGAGGTCGCCCGTCTTGCCACGGAAGCGCCGTCCACGCGGGAGATGAGCCGCGTGGTCAATCAGAACGAGACGGCTTTCCTCGAACGGCTCGAACTGCTCGGGCAGAAGGCCGATCAGTTCAATGCCTACTTTTACTATACGCGCAACCCCGACTATTTCAACGAGGACCTGAGCGCACTCAAAGCGCTGAGCCCGAATGACGTGTCGGCTTTCGTGAGCGCCTATCTCCAGCCCGATCGTCGCGTCGTGCTCAGCGTCGTCCCGGAGGGCGCCGCCGCCCTCGCCGTTCCGGACAGCCGGCCCGCCGCCGAGACGACGCCCCCCGGCGACTGATCCGCCGGTCCCGCCGCTCGTCCGCCTCGCCATGCTTTTCCTTCAGCCCCTCGGATCATGAAACGCAGTCTCTTCACCTTTTGCCGGTTCTTCGTTGTAGCGGTGATTCTCGGGTCTGCGCGACCGGCAAAGGCACAGACGCCGGACCGGAGCGTGCCGCCGCCCGTCGGTCCCGCTCCGCACGTCACGCTTCCGCCCATCCATACCTTCACGCTCTCGAACGGTCTCAGCGTCTGGGTCGTGGAGAAGCATCAGGTCCCGCTCGTGCAGGCGCTCCTGCTCGTCGAAGCGGGGCAGGCGTATGAGCGACCGGGACAGTACGGCCTCGCCGACCTCACCGCCGACATGCTTGACGAAGGCGCGGCCGGCCGCTCGGCGCTCGAGCTCTCCGACGCGATCGATTATCTCGGCGCCCGTTTCTCCGTCAGCGCCTCCGATTTCCTCACCACGGTCGGCCTCCGCGTGCCTACGGAGCGTTTCGACGAAGCCCTCGGGCTCATGGCCGACGTGACGCTTCGGCCCGACTTTCCGGAGGCCGATCTCGAACGCCTTCGGCTCCAACGCCTGACGGAGATGCTCCGCCGCCACGACGAGCCGAGTGAGATCGCCGGCGCGATGCTTTATCAGACGCTCTTCGGCAAGGACCACCCGTATGCGCGGTATCCGCTCGGGCGGGAAGCCGACCTCCGGCGGTTCACCACGGAAGACCTCCGAGCGTATTATGCGGCGCACTACGGGCCGGCCCGCGCCGCGCTCATCGTGGTGGGAGACGTCACCGCGGACGAGGTGATGCCGAAGCTCGAAGCGGCGCTCGGCGCGTGGTCCTCCGAAGCCGGGCCCTCCGAGCCGGATGTGCCGGACGTCCCACAGGTGACGGGGCGGACCGTCTACCTCGTCGATAAGCCCGGCGCGGCGCAGTCGGTCATCCGTATCGGACGCGTCGGTCCGGGACGCGACACCGGCGATTATTATGCGATTCAGGTGATGAACACGATCCTCGGCGGCTCGTTCACGTCGCGGCTGAACCAGAACCTCCGGGAGGACAAGGGATACACCTACGGCGCTCGCTCGAGTTTTGACATGCGGCGGAAACAGGGGGCCTTCGTCGCCGGAGCCGACGTGCAAACCGCCGTCACCGGTCCGTCGCTCGCGGAGTTTATGAAAGAGCTTCGCGGCATCCGCGAGCCGATCCCGGCGGAGGAGGTCGACCGGGCGAAAAACTTCCTCGCGATGCGTTTTCCGGCGAATTTCCAGGCGGTGCGTCAGGTAGCCGGGCGTCTGGCCGAACTCGAAAACTTCGATCTGCCCCTCGATTCCTTCGAAAAATACACCGACGGCATCCTCGCCGTGACGGGAGAGGCCGTCGCGGAAGCCGCGCGAAAATACGTCGATCCCGACAACCTCGTCCTCGTGGTCGTGGGGGATCGGAGCGTGATCGAAGAACAGGTGCGGGCGCAGGGCCTGGGACCGGTGAAGATCCTTTCCGTCACCGACGTGCTCGGGGCGCCTCCGGAGTTTTCGGGCGAGTCGGACTGATCGCTTTTCTCAAAGACGGGGCGTGCGCGGATCATCGACGCCCGGTTATCCCTTCGCCGGAATCTCTTCTCCCGATTCCACCTCCTCGATGTCGATGGGCGGGAGGTCGTGGTACCACTCGTGATGAGGCGACCATCGTCCGCATCGGGGGCAGGCGGTGTGCCGCCATACTTTTCCGCAGCCCGGACAGCGGCCCTGCGTATCGAAGGTGTTCCAGAGGGTCATACATTCGCATTGCCACCGGTCGTGGGGCCGGGGTTCATAGGCGCACTTCGGACAGGCGATTTTCATGGCGTCGTTCGGCTCGATGGAAAGGAAAGCGTGGCAGACCGGGGTCTTTCCCCATCGTATGACGCGGCGGCGCGTGAGGTTCGGCGGACTCCGGAGTTTTACGGGAGCGCCGTTTCACGGGCCGTCACGCCGAGGCCCGGGCGGTCGGGGAGGGTGATGCGCCCGTTGTCGAAGCGTATGCCGGAGAAGGGGTCGTTGGCGAGGTGGACCGTGCCGTCGAGGTCGAGGAAGTCGGCGAGCGGGGCGAGGTGAGCGGCGGCCGTGACGGCGACGGAGCTTTCGATCATGCAGCCGAGAAGGACCTTCATGTCGAGCGCTTTCGCCACGGTGATCATGCGCCGCGCTTCGTGGAGTCCGCCCGTTTTGGCGAGCTTTACGTTCACGCCGTCGGCGGCCCCGGCGAGCACGATGGCATCTTCGGTTCGGTGGGCGCTCTCGTCGGCGATGAGCGGGGGGACTCCGGCGGGGAGGTGGCGGCGGAGCACGTGCCAGTCGTCAGGGTCGCCGGCGGGGATGGGCTGTTCGATGAACAGCAGGTCGTATTCGGTCAGGCGAGGGATGAACAGGGCGGCTTCGCGGACGCTCCAGGCGCTGTTCGCGTCCACGCACAGCCGGGCGCCGGTCTCCTCGCGGGCGATGCGGATGATCTCCTCGTCACGCTCCGTTGAGCCCGAGCCGATTTTCAGCTTGAGAATGGGGGCGTCCCGGTGACGCGCGAGGGTTTTTCGGAAGGCGGCGTTGCTCTCGGGGATGCTGAGGGTGCGGGCGCTGAGGGGGGCGCGCTCGGGGTCGAGGCCCCACAGACGATAGAGGGGATGGCCGAGTCGCTTGCCCCAGAGATCGTGGAGCGCGAGGTCGACGGCGGCGCGGGCGGGGGCGGGGCCGGGGGGAAGGGCGTCGAGGACGTGCACGAGCGGCGGCACGTCTTCGGCGAGCAGTGCGTCGAGGTCGAGGCGATGGAGGTAAGAGACGACCTCCTCCATCGAGAGGCCGTAGTACGGAGGGAGCGCGCCCTCGCCGAGCCCGTCGCCGAGGTGGACGAGGACGTTGTGCCGTTCGGTGCTCGTGCCGTGCGCGATGCGAAAAGGCGTCGCGAGGCGGAGCGTGAGCGTTTGAACGGTCATCTTCATCGAGGCACGAGCGGGCGCGTCAGTTCGTGAGGCTCCGGATGGGAGCAGGGATGCGCCCGCCGCGAAGGGCGAAGGGCGCGTTCGAGAGCGTGGAGACGGCCATGATGGGCGCGCGGCCGAGGAGCCCGCCGTAGTCCGCCACCTCGCCGACGCCTTTGCCCCACACGGGGATGAGGCGGCACGAGGTCGTCTTGTCGTTCACCATGCCGATGGCGAACTCGTCGAGCATGATCCCGGCGAGGGTCTCCACGGGCGTGTCGCCGGGGACGGCCACCATGTCCAGCCCCACGGAACAGATGGCCGTCATGGCCTCCAGCTTTTCGAGGGTGATGTGACCTTTCATGGCCGCCTGCACCATCGCCTCGTCTTCGGCGACGGGGATGAACGCGCCGCTGAGGCCGCCGACGTGGCGGGCGGCCATCAGCCCGCCCCGCTTGACGGCCTCGTTGAGGAGGGCGAGGGCGGCCGTCGTGCCGGGGGCGCCCACGTCTTCGAGCCCCATCGCGATGAGGATTTCGGCGATGGAGTCGCCCTCGGCGGGCGTGGGCGCGAGCGAGATGTCGACGACGCCGAAGGAGATGGGCATGCCGGTCTTCCGGCTCAGGAGCTCGGCGCATCGATGCCCGACGAGCTCGCCCGCGCGCGTGATCTTGAAGGCGGTGCGCTTGATGGCGTCGGCGAGCGCCCCAAAGCTCGCCGAGGCGCCCACCTCACCGACGGCGCGGAGGATGACGCCCGGCCCGGAGATGCCGACGTTGATCGTAGCCTCGGGCTCGCTCACCCCGTGAAAAGCCCCGGCAATGAAGGGGTTGTCCTGGACGGCGTTGCAAAAAGCCACGAGGCGGGCGCATCCGATGGAGTCACGGTCGGCGGTCAACCGGGCCGTCTCCTTCACGGCGCGGGCCATCGCGAGGACGGCGTCGCCGTTGATGCCGGCCTCCGTCGAGCCGCAATTGACCGAGCCGCAGACCCGCTCCGTGGTCGCCATCGCTTCGGGGAGCGCCTCGATGAGCGCGCGGTCGCCGGCGGTCATGCCCTTCTCGACGAGCGCCGAGAACCCGGCAATGTAGTCGATCCCTACGTGGTCCGCCGCCACGTCGAGGATCTGGGCGAGGGCAATGAAGTCGTCTCGCGAAGCGCCGTCGGCCACGAGCGCCATCGGGGTCACGGAGACGCGCTTGTTCGTGATCCGAACGCCGAAGAGGGCCTCCACCTCTTCGGCCGCGTGCACGTGGTGCGCCGCCGTCCGCCGGATCTTGTCGTAGACCCGGGCGCGCACGGTCTGCGGAAGACGGCTGCTGCAGTCACGAAGCGAGATCCCGAGCGTGATCGTCCGGATGTCGAAGTTTTCGACCTCGAGCATCTGTACGGTGTCGATGATCTCTCGGATGTCGTAGCGCATGGAGGAGACCGGAGATTCGAGGAAGTGGGGTTCGGGAAAAAGAGAGGTTCACGGGACGTGCTCCGACGCGATACGTCGCCACGCGTCGGAAGGTGCGCCGGTCAGGGACGGTGCATCGCGAGAAAGAGGTCCTCATGCTGAACGATGATGCGGACCTGCAGCCGTTCCCCGATCTCGGAGAGCTTTTGCTGAAGGGTGCGCACGTCGCCGCGCATGTTCGTGATGTCGGTGAGCATGATGAGCGTGAAGTATCCCTGAAGGATTTTCTGTGAGACGTCGAGGATGTTGCACCCGGCGTCCGAGACGACGTTCGTGATGGCCGCGAGGATGCCGGGCCTGTCCAGGCCGTACGCCGTAATGATGGCGCGTTCGCCCGGCTCGGGGGAGACGAAAGGAGCCTCGGGCGCGGGCGTGGTTGCCTCGCCGTATACTTCGTCGAGGACGACCTGAGCCACGGCTTCCACCCGGTCCGGGGTGGCGTCCGGGCCCATCGCTTCGGTGACGCGTTCTACGAGGCGGCGGATCTGGGTCATGAGCATCGGGTTCGGTCGGAGGGAAGAGGATCGGAGCGGTGGAGGCCCCGGTCCACACAGTCCCGCCAACATACCAAATTTCCGGCTCACGCTCCACCGTCCATCTCCGGGGAAGTTTGAAGAAAGGAGCCGTTCGTCTCTGCGGTCCAAAAAAAAGCCGCGCCCGTTTCCGAGCGCGGCTTTCTCTACTTCGCAAAGAGGAGGCTATTTCTTGGGTTTGGTCAGCGCCGTGAAGAACGCGTTCACCTGTCCGCCCCGCGTGACGCGGGCGACTTTGACGATGAACGTCTTGCCGGGCTCGATCTTGTCGTAGATCTCCTGAAACTCGGCCGCGTTCCGGACGGGTTTGCGGTCGATCTCGGTGATGATGTCGTACTGCAAGAGTTCGGCTTCCCGGAAGGCGTCACTGTTTTCGTCGATGTTGACGACGAGCACGCCGGTCACGTCCTGGTCGGTGAGGCCAAGCCGCTCCACGGTGGCCGGGGTGAGGTTGCGGATCTCGAAGCCGAGGTCCTCCTTCATCACGTCGGAGTTCCGGTCTTTCGGGCGCGGTCCTTCCGCCTCGGCGGTGCGGTCATCCGGGCGCGTGCCGAGCGTGACGGTCGTGGTGTGGCGTTCGCCGTCGCGCACATAGGTGAGGTCAACCGTGTCGCCCGGGTGCTTGTTGCCGATGATGGTCAGGAGCTGGTAATTGTCCTGAAGCTCCCGTCCATCGACGGCGACGATGACGTCGCCTTCCTTGAGGCCGGCCTCGTCGGCGGGGGTGCCGGGCTGGACCTCCGAGACCAGCGCCGATCCGCGCGGCACGTTCCAGGCTTCCGCAAGGGCCGGACTCACCCGTCCGAAGAGGACGCCCAGATAGCCCCGGCGAACGCTGCCGCTCTCGATGAGCTGGTCCGTCACGTTCTTCACCACGTCGACGGGGATGGCAAAGCCGATGCCCTGATAGCCGCCCGAGCGCGAAAAGATCGCCGAGTTGATGCCGATGAGCTGTCCTTCCAGGTTGACGAGCGGGCCGCCCGAGTTGCCCGGGTTGATGGCTGCGTCGGTCTGGATGAACGCCGCGAAGGTGTTGAGCTGGCTGAGGTTGACGCTCGTGCGCCCCATCGCGCTCACGATGCCCGCCGTGACGGTGTTGCCGAGATCCTCGGAGAGCGGCGAACCGAAGGCGAGCACCCACTGCCCCACGCGCACCGTGCCGATGTCGCCGAAGGTGATGGCGGGCAGATTCTCGGCGTCGACCTTGATGACGGCGAGGTCGCTGGCGGGATCACTCCCGACCACCTGCGCCTCGTAGAATTCTCCGTCGAAGAGTTTGACTTCGAGTTCGTCGGCGCCGTCGATCACGTGGTTGTTCGTGATGATGTAGCCGTCGGAGCGGATGATGACGCCGGAGCCGAGCGCCTGGGAGCGAAACTCACGGTTCTGATCGCCGCCCGGCGCGTTGAAGAAGTTTTCCCAGGGCGTGCCCTCGAAGGGATTGGTTAATTGCTGCCGGACCACTTTCTCCGAATGTATCTGAACGACGGTTGGATTGATGGTCTCGGATACCTGGATGAACGCCTCTTCGAAGTTGCGGGCTTCGCTGCCGAGCCGCACGGGCGCTTCGGCGCTGTCGTTGAAGGCTGCGGCGTGGCTCGCCTCGGTCCAGGCAGCGCCGGAGGTGAAAAGGTTCGCGCCCGCCGTGGTGAAAAGAATGCCTGCAAGGAAGGCAGCCACCACGAGGACGAGAGCGGAAGTTTTGCTTTGAATACGCATAGGTGTCCTCTCTGTATTTGAAAAGGTGACGCGAAAAGTGAACGGCGTCACCGGCTTTGTGAGTAGGATAAAGGGTTCTACCGTCAATCTGGCAGAAGAACAGGCTTGATCTCAAGCGCCGGAGTGGAAGAAAAAAGCATGCCGACCGGGCGGGGCGCCGAAGGAGCATCCATCATCGCCCTGTCCGGGAAGGGCCGCGGGACGGGTCGCTTTCGGCGCGCGTCAGGCGATAAACGGAGCAGGGAGGGGAATTCGTATGCGGCGGCGGAAAAGCCTGCGGCTCTGGAGAGAAGGGGGGAAGCGGAGCGCACGCGCGGGCGTCACAACACCTGACGGCGCTTGTAGCCTTTGCCGGGGGCCGGCGTTTGCTTTCGAGCCTGGGCCTCGAGTTTCCGCGCGCGCGCTATGGCCCTTTTAACCTTTTGGACGAGCAACGCATGGCTGAAGGGCATGATGACATAGAAGTTCACGCCCGCATTCACCGCGTCGAGCACATCCTCCGGCGTCCCTTTCGAGGAGAACAGGACCACCTGGGTGTGTTCGTGTCCAGGGGTCTCTCGCAGCGTTCGGGTCAGTTCCAGCCCGCTCATGTCTTCGAGATCCGCTCCGGTGATGATGACGGAAATGCCGTTTGCCGTGGCAAGCTGGACGGCCTGTGATCCTGAGGTAACCTCAAAAAGATCCATTATGCCCGCCGGTTGCAACGTGTTGCGGACCATTCGACAGACCGTGGTGGATTGATCGGCGATCAGGATGTTCATGATGAAAGGTGAGCTCTCGGAGTGCGGGGGTGGTGGTGGAGAAGATACGGCTGGTGGGGATTATCCGAGCTTTTTTACGCCTGAGAGTGTGGTGGAGGTCAGGTTCTGGACGTAATAGTCGAGGTGCTCTCGTTCTGCTTCAAGCTCGGCAAAGAGTGCGTCCGAAGTCTCGAACTGCGGCAGGTCGGTAGTGATGATCTTGTCCCAGAGCGCATGATTCCGGCAGTGGTCCCAAGATACTTTGTGCGTGAACGAGTAGCCGATGGCTTTGGCCATCATGTTGGCGGCGGCCGTGGCGCGAAGGAGCCGGTTCGTGGACTCGTCTCCGGTGTCCCGGTCGAAGTCGTGGTGAAGACGGATCACCTCGGTGAGGGCGTCGGGGAAGCCGAGCTTGCGGGCCACGTACTCGCCGGCCTCGGTGTGGTCGCAGCCGAAGAGGAGTTGTTCGAGTCCCCGCATGTCTCCGGAGAGAATCTGCTGGTCGTAGGTCTGGCGTTCGTAGAGTTCGACGGCGTCGTCGGGATAGTTGTAGACGAGGATGATCTTCCCGAAGTCGTGGAGCAAACCGGCGGTAAAGCTTGCCCCGATGTTTTTTGTTTTGCGGCGGGGCATGTGCAACCGCGGGGGTCCCTCGATGAGATGGCGGGTCAGAAAAGCCGTAGCGATGCTGTGGCGGATGAGGCGCAGATAGAGCCTGGAGGCCGGACCTTCGAGGGCGGAACGCAGCTTGAGCATGTTCATCCCCATCACGATGCCGGTCACCGCCACGGGACCGAGCATCACCACGGCCCGCTCCACGCTGTCGATGGAGCGTTGGAGCCCGTAGTATGCGGAGTTGACGATCTGAAGCAACCGCGCCACCACGATGGGGTCGCGCTCGACCATGGTGGTCACCGGCTCCATCTCGAGTTGGTCCGGCTGGTTGATCAGATCCATCGCCTCCACGAGGGTCTGAGGCAGCGGCGGGCTGCGCAGTTCCAGATTGCTCAACGTCGGGCGAAACCGCCCCTTAACGCCGTTTGATGATCCGTGCATACTCATTACGGCTCGGAAACTGGGACGTCCCCTCCGGGAGAGGGCACATCGTGGGTGATTCAGGCGGCAAGGCTGAGAGCGCCCGGCTTCGTGAGGGCGCGGGCCTCGTCGAGCTTCCCCTCGCGGATGCACAGCGCCACCAGCCGACGGCGGAGGAGCTGGCTCTGCGGCTCGCGCGAGAAAGCGTTTCGGTAGAGCGGCAGGGCCTCTTTGGTCCATCCGCTCTGGACGATGGTCTGAAGCAGTTCGTCGGCGAGTTCGGCGGGACGCTCGGCGATCAGGATCGCGGCGGCGGCGGCGGCATCCTCGGGGCGGTTGCGGTAGAGCGAGAGCCGGAACCAGTCTTCCAGGACCTCGGTGGGCATCGACGGGAGACCCTTCGGATAGGCTTCGTTCAGATGCCCGGCGACCGTTTCCCATTCGCCCAGCCTCCAGCTCCACGACGCGAGCGCGTGCAGCCGGTCGATGCGGCGGAGCGGCTCATCCCATACCGGCACCGGCCGGGCGATTTCCAGGTTCGACAGATGCATGTAGGCTGCCTTGAAGGCGCGCTGAACGGCAAGGATCGACAGGTGAATCCGGTGGGCGGACCACTGTTCGGGGAACAGGTCGAGGGAACGACCGGCCTGTCTCCGCGCGCGGTCGGTGGCTCCACTGTATAATTCGGCAGCGGCCAACCCCACCTTTAATGCGGCGCGCTCGCTTGCGGCGAAGAGCCGCTGCTCGTCGAGGATGTGCCGGGCCCGCGTGAGCGCCAGGGCCGGGTTGCCCGTGTGGAGCGCATCCCATATCGGGTGAATGGTCTCGGGCAGCTTCTCATGCGGCGTGAAGCCGAGGTCGGGCAACCGGTAGTTGGCGAGGAATCCCTGGGTCTGTCGGGTCGTGATTTTGCGTAGCATAGCTCTTGGCACGGGGTTGTTTATCGGAGGAAGTCAAGGAGGGTGTTCTGCTGGAGGGTGGCCATCATCTGGAGCGTGGCCTGAAGGCTCGTCTCCGTGCGGTTCAAATCAAGGACGACCTCGGTGACGTCGGCATCTTCGTAATACGAGCGCCGGCTCTCGAATTCGATGCGGGCGCTTCCGAGCTGTTCGTTGATTCGGTCGAGGCGGTTGGCCAGGTTGCCGGCCTCGGTCGCGGTGTCGAGAAGGTGGTCGCGGGCGGTGATGAGGTCGCCCAGGGCGGTGTCGATCTGGGTCGCGTCGTTCGTGCGGATGGCGTCGATCATTCCCTGAAAGGCTTCCGTGATCGTGAAGCCGGAGCCGGTGTCGAGGATCCGCTGCCCGGTGATGTTCACGTCGAGGTTCACGTCCGGGCCGACGGCCCGGGTGCGGCCCTCGTCGTTGCCGTAGTAGGTGATGCCGGCGCCGTCGGCGGTGGCGGAGCCGTCCTGCTCGAAAGGCCGCACCGTCGTGTTCGTGCCGGCGAAAAGGTATTCGTCATCTACCCTGGTGTTCAGCACGTCGAGGATCTCGGAGAGGGAACTCTCGAGGCTGGAGGCGATGGATTCCCGGTCCTCGTCGGACAGGGTGTCGTTGGCGGCCTGGATGGCTTCTTCATGCGCGCTCGTGAAGAGGTCGGTGAGCGTGTTGAGGTTATCCTGGGTATGATCCACCCAGCTCTGTGCGACGACGATGGACTGCTCGTACTGATCGTATCGATTCGTGATCACCTCGAGCTTGCGCGCCCGGGAGAAGCTCTGGGCGTCGTCGGAGGGACGGTTGACGCGCAGCCCCGTCGAGAGCTGTTCGCGATACCCGGCCAGGTCCCGCTGACGCACCTGAAGCATACGCTCCAGCGAGACGCTGTCGAGGCTGATCTGTCGGGCGAGGCTGATCGATCTCATGAAAAGGCGGAGTTGGGGTTCGTCGGATTAGAGGGCCAGGAGGGTGTCCATCATGCGCTGCGCGGTGTCGAGCACGCGGGCGGTGGCGGCGAAGGACTGTTGAAGCTCGATCATGCGAGTCATTTCCTCGTCGATGGAGACCCCGGATACCCCGCTCTCGATGGCGTCGAGGTAATCGACCACGCCGGTCTGACTCTCGGCCATCGTGGCGGTCGTGGCGACCTGTGCGCCGATGTCGCTGACGAGGTTGATGGCGAAGTCTTCGGCGGTGTCGGTTCCCCCGTTGAAGAGCGGGGCGTTGCGCAGGTCGGCCAGCGCGAGCGCAACGGCATTGTCTCCCTCGGCGGCGGCGTCCCCGGAGGCGGCGATGACGTTGGCGTCGGCGAGGACGTCGTCGGAGACGCGGATCGTGCCCGCCGTCACGCCGGAGGGATCGAAGAAGTCGATGCCGGTGCTCCCGTCGAGGCCGTATCCGCCGCTGTGGAGCGCGTTGATCTCCGTGACGAGCGTGCTCGCCATCTCGTCGAGGGCGGCGCGGGCATCGGGCAGATCGTCGGTGAGGGCGCTCACCCACGCGCCGAACTTTCCGTCGTCCGTCCCGCCCGTATTGAGCGTGACGCCCGAGTCGCCGAAGGAGAGGACGGGCGCGCTCCCGCTCAAATCCAGCGCCAGAGGGGTGGTGACGTCGCCCTGCACGACGGCCATGCCGTTGATGGTGATGAGGTAGCCGTCGTTCCCGCTCTCACTCACACGGACGGGCGCGAATTCGGAGAGGTCCTTCACCAACTGATCGCGCGCGTCCTGCGCGGCGAAATCGGGGGTGCCCTGATTATCGGCCTGCGCGATGGTGCGGTTGAGCTCCGCGATCCGGGTCAACAGGTCGTTCACCGCGTCGACGCCGTCGGAGAGGTCGGATTCCGTCTGAGATTGCAGAAACGTCAGGTCGGCGTCGAGGCGGTTCAGGGTGTCGGCAAAGGTCTCGGCCTGGTTGCGTACGTTGAGGCGCTCCGCCGTTCCGAGCGGGTTGTCGGCCAGGTCGCTCCATGCGTTCCAGAAATCGTTGAGCTGGCTGTCGAGCGAGCCTGTTCCGGTGGGGAAGAGGCCTTCGACCGAGCTCATGATGCGGTTCTTTTCCTCGGCGTACCCGAGACCGCTTTTCGCTTCCCACGTCGCCTTCGAGAGCAGTTGGTCGCGCACGCGGTCATACGAGCCGATGGAGGCGCCGTAGCCCGTTGCGCCGGGACCGATGGAACGGCTGTAGATCCCACGCCCCACGAAGTCGGTGGCTTCCAGCGTCACGCGCCGCCGGTGATATCCTTCCGTCTCGGCATTCGACACGTTCTGCCCCACCACGTTCATGGCGGCGTCGAGGGTCTGAAACGAACGGCGGCTGATCTGAAAAAGCTGATTGATACTCATGGGTCGGTGCGGTTACCCCATTTTGTTGACGAGAGAACGGGGCTGGGCCGTCTGTGTGGCATCGCCCGAGGCCGTGTAGATGCGGGCCGGGGGCGGCACGTCGAGGTCTTGCATGACCTGCAGCATCTCGCGCCCGAGCTTGACGGCATACTGCAGCGCAAACTCGAACGCTTCGCAGCGTTGCCGGGTCTGACGTGCGCGTTCGTGGATCCGTCCGCGGGCCTCGCGGAGCCTTTGCGCCTCGCCGGCGGCATCGGGAAGGTTCTCGAGCGCCGCGGCGAGGCCCTCGAGCGAGACGTCGCCGCCTTCGAGGCCGAGCAGCCGTCCGAGCAACCGGGCCTGACGCTCCCGCGCCTTTCGGAGCCCTTCCATCGCGTGCACGGCTTCGTTGACCTGCGCCGTCGAGGATTCCAGGACCTCGTGCTGGTGGCGGCGCAACGCCTCGATCTGATCGTTGAACGTCTCGTGCAGGCGGGCAAGCGTCTCTTCCTCCTGTCGAAGGGTGTCGCGCAGACGTCCGGCGATGCTGAGCAGGCCGTTCCTGTTCGGAGATTCCGGGAGCGAGGTCATGGCAGGGTCCGGTCGGGGGTCGATTCGTCAGGGGATGCTTCGGCGCCGGTCCACTGGCGCAGAAGCAGGTCGGAGAGCCGAAGCGTGCCGCTCTGGACGAGATGCTTCGTCAGTTCGTCGGCCAGCACGTCGCGCTGGGTGTTCTGGTACGTCTCCATCCATCCGGGGGCGTCTTTTCCGGCGAGGCTCGTCTTGAAGAGACCGTCCGTCATCGTCTTGACGAACTGCCGGGCAAGAATCTCCTCGAACTGTTTCGCGGCTTCTTCCGGCGTCCGTGCCCGGCTCAGGGCATCGGAGGAGCCGGGCGCGACCGGTCCGGTGGTGAGGTTTTGTTCGTTGATCTGCATGGCTCAAAGGATTACGAGTTCACCCTGGAGGGCTCCGGAGCGGTCGATGGCCTGGAAAATGGCGATCACGTCGCGGGCGGTGAGGCCGAGGTCGTTCAATGCGCCGGCGAGCTGGTTCACGTCCGTGTTCGGCGGCAGGACCACCGAGCGGGTGCCTTCCTCCTCGATGCCGGCCGTCCCCGCCGCGCCGGCCACCGTCTCACCGCCCGATAACGGCGGCGGCTGCGAAACGAAGGGGTCGGCCTGGGTGGTGACGATGAGGCTGCCGTAGGTCACCATCACTTCGCTGATGCGCACGTTGCCGCCGGCGACGACCGTCCCCGTGCGCTCGTTGATGACGACGCGGGCCGGCAGATCCACCTCGATCTCCATCGCTTCCAGATCCGCCATGAAACCGGAGACGCCGCCCGGATGCGCACCCGTCTTTACACGGATGAGCCCGGCGTGCGACACCTCGGCGACCCCGGGGAACTGTGTGTTGATGACTTCGGCGATGCGCGCGGCGTTCGTGAAATCCGGTCGTTTGAGGACGAGACCGAGGGCCGTCGTCGCATTCAAATCGAACGGCGGGGTCTTCACGACGAAGCCGCCGCCGGGGATGCGCCCCGTGTTCGTATGGTTGACCTGTACGCTCGATCCGAGGGAGGAGGCCAGGACCGAGCCGGTCGAGACGGGACCCTGGGCCGTCGCATACACCTCGCCGGTGTTCGCGTCGAGCAGGGGCGTCTGCAGGAGGATGCCGCCGGAGAGCGAACGGGCGTCGCCGAGCGAAGAGAGCGTCACGTCGACGCGGCTGCCGGGCGAGCTGAAGGGATCGACGGTGGCCGTGACCATGACGGCGGCGGCGTTGCGCGCCGTGACGAGGGCCGGATCGACCGTGATGCCGAAGTGCTGAAGCATGTTCGCGATGCTCTGCACCGTGTGCGGCGAGCCGCGCCGCCCTCGCACGCGGTCGCCCGTGCCGTCGAGCCCGACGATCAGGCCGAAGCCCGTGAGCTGCAACGGAAGCGCGCCCTCGATGCGCACGAGGTCCTTCAAACGGGCGGAGTTGCTGTGCTGACCGTGAACGGGCGCGGCCAGCGCCAGACCCGTCAGCGCAACGAGGAGATAGGTTCTAAATCGTGCCATCATGAAAGGCGCAGGTTCAGGGTTATTTCAGGGCGAAAGCAACCGCGCCGCCAAGGATTGCCAGGGCCCCGAGACGCGCCAGCCGGCCGGGTTTGAAGAAGCTCCGGGTGATGCCGCCCTTCCGGTGATATTCTATGGAAGCGTTGGCGATCTGGTAGGACATGACCGTGTTGTTGGGGCGGATGTCATTGGCCCGAACGAAGCCGCTGATCCGCATCACATGCGATTCCCCGTTGACGCTCAATTGCCGCTCCCCTTGCACGAAGAGGTTGCCCGCAGCATCCCGCTTCACGATGATCGCCGTCATCGTCCCGCTGAGCAGGTCGCTCTGCACCGACTCGTTCTCGTGAAGAGCCGATTTGTTGAAGCTCGCGTCGACGGCAAATTTCCCGGAGAGACTGCTTCCGCCCGCGAGGCTCGAGGAGCCTCCTACCTTCGAGTTGGACTTGTTCTTCCAACCGCTCTCCCGTTGCGCCGCCGTCCGTTCGGAGAGGATCACGGTGATGATGTCGCCCTCGCTCCGCGCCTTGAAATCTGAAAACATGGAGTTTTGAGCCCACGCGGGCAGGGCGGGCGCGAGCATCAGGAGCGTGACCATCACGCGGGGACCATACGTCTTTATCAGCCGGTGCATCATCGAAGTCCTCACTTAGCGTGTTTCCATCCATTGTGCCACGCCGGGAGCCGTCAGGCGGGCGCGGTACATGGTGTCGGTGTCGGGATTGTACAGACGGATGACGTCGCCGATGAAGCCGGGTTCACGGGCCTTGCACGCCATCCGAAGGGTGATCTTGCCACGCCGGTACTGCATCAGCACAGCGTCCCCGGTGTTCGCGGCGAAGGGGGGACGGAGATCGCCCGCGCGAAGGGGGCGACGCTCCCGAAGCGGTCGCGCGGCGAAAACGTCGTCGCGGGCGAGGGTGCGGTAGGCGGCCGGACGAAGCGGCTCGCCCCGGAAGCCCGTGACGTCCATCCAGGCGAACGTCACCTGCTCCGGCGTCACTGCTCCGCCCTGGGCGATGCTTTCCCGGGCGACGACCACCGAGTCGAAGTGGGACACGTAAAGGAGCGCCCACCCGGCTTTCGTCCACCCGTCGCTTGCCTGACGCCACACGTCCACCTTGGCGTGCGCGCGCGGCATCGCATCGCTCGACTGGAACGTCACCTTCAGGCCCGCCTCGTCCGTCACTGCGCCTCCCGTGCGGATCACGCGGACCTGTAGCCGGTGCGCCTCGCCGGGAAAATGCTCGGCCAGGGCGGCCTCGGCGGCGACGCGGATGCGCTCCGAAACCGGCGGAACGGTCGCCCGGACGAAGCCGGACGAAGCCGTGAAGGCGAGAAAGAAAAAGGTGAGTCGCAAAAGCATGCCGTAGGACTACCGGTCGGTCAGGGTTAACGCTTCATGTTGTTCGAGACCTGCATCATCTCTTCGCTCGTCGTGACCATCTTCGAGTTTAACTCATAGGTGCGTTGAGCCGCGATGAGGTTGACCATCTCCTGCACGACGTCCACGTTCGCGGATTCGAGATAGCCCTGCATGAGCACACCGACGCCGTCCTGTCCGGGTGTGCCGACGGTCGGCTCGCCGCTGGCTTCGGTCTGCTCATAGAGGTTGCCCCCGACCGGGTTGAGGCCGGCAGGGTTTGAGAACCGCGCCAGTTCGAACTGTCCGATCTGCACCATCTCGGGCTCTCCGTCGATCCGCACCGACACCAGGCCGTCCATGCTGATGTGGACCTCGACGGCATCGGGAGGGATGCTGATGTCCGGCTCGATGGCCAGGCCGGTCTGCGTGACGAGCGAGCCCTCGGCGTTGCGCGTCAGGGTGCCGTCGCGGGTGTAGGCGATCGAGCCGTCCGGGCGCTGGACCTGAAGGAAGCCGTCTCCGTTGATGGCGAGGTCGAGCACGTTGCCCGTGTCGAGGAGGCTGCCCTGTGTGAAATTGCGGACCGTCGCGACGGCGGAAGCGCCATGCCCCATCTGAAGCGAGGCGGGGCGCGCATTCTGTGCCTCGCCTTCGCCGCTGGCCTGGATGGTCTGGTAGAGCAGGTCGTGGAAAACGATGTTCGACCGCTTGTACCCGACCGTGTTGGCGTTGGCGAGGTTGTTGGCGATGTTGTCCACGCCGGCTTGCTGGGCGCTCATGCCGGTGGCGGCGGTGCGGATGGCTCGAAGCATAACGAAGTACGGAAAGTGGGTGGTTGGCGGTTCAGTTGAAAAAGGAAAGTCTAGAATTTGCCCAGTTCACGGGTGATGCGTCCGAGGATCTCGTCTTCGGTGCGGATGCTTTTCTGCTGGGATTCGAAGAGCCGGTAAAACTCGATCATCTCGGTCATGGCCGAGATGGCGTCGACGTTGCTCTGTTCGAGGAAGCCCTGGCGCACGTCCGGCGTCTCCACGTCGACGGGTTCCATGCCGGCGGCGTCGAAGGCGGCGCCGTCGAGGCGCTGGAGGCGATCGACGTCGTCGAACGTGACCACGCGGATCTTCCCGACCTGCTCTTCGCCCACCCGGATCGAGCCGTCACGGGCGATGGTGATCGGGCCGCCGTTCTGAAGGGAGAGTTGGATCGGCCCGCCGTCTCCCTGAACGGCGTATCCGAAGGCGTCTCGAAGCGTGCCGTCGGCGTCGAGCGTGAAGCGACCCGCGCGGGTGAAGCGGGTCTCGCCCGAAGCCTCATCGGCCAACTCGAAGAACCCTTCTCCCTGAAGGGCCACGTCGAGAGGGTTGCCCGTCTGCTCGAAAGCGCCGGGCGCCAGGTCGGCCCATTGCTGCACGAGCTTGTCGCTCCGGGGCGCGCCCTCGGCATCGATTTCTTCATTAAGGATCTGCGTAAAGGTCCGATCCCGTTTGAAGCCGACGGTGTTGGCGTTGGCGAGGTTGTTGGCGATGCGCTCCTGCTGGCGCACCATCCGGCTCATGGCCTCAACACTATTACGAAGACGAAGCAGCATAGCACGTACGGATTAATGGCGTCCGTCCGTGATACAAACGATCTGCCAGGGATCGAATCTGCGAAATCGAGGCGCATGCGCCGCTTGCGGGTCGTCGTCCGGCATCATTTTCCCGGACGACGGGCATTTTTTTCTAACGGCCGGGACGCCTACGAGCCCGGTTGCCTGCGCCGGGACGCCGGCCCTCCGGTCCCCCGAGGAACCTCACCGGGAGCCCGGTGATTCAGGGAAGGCCACACCGTACGTTCTCGCCGCATCCGTTCCTCTACGCTCCGCCTTCATGCGCATCGTTCGCCGTTCCAGTCTCATCTTCCTGCTGGTGATCTCGGCGCTTACGGGCCTGGCGCTGGCGGTCATCGGGGCGAACCTGTGGCCGAACGGCGAGTGGCTCGGCCTCGCAGCGCCGGTGGTGGTCCTCGGCTGGGGACTGCGGAAGAGCGTCGCCCGCCTCCGGGCGAGCCGGAAACCGTTCCCCGAGGCGCACCGCGCCTGGTTGCACCGACACGTGCCTTTCTACCATCACCTCGACGATGAAGGCCGCGCCCGTTTCGAACGCGACGTCCGGCTCTTTATCGCCGACCAGACCTTCGAGGCCGTCGACGGCGTGGAGATCACGGACCGGCTCCTGCTCGAAGTGGCCGCCGGAGCCGCGCTCATGCTCCACGGCCGCCCCGACTGGGCGTTCTCGACGAACCGCTCCTTCCTCTTTTACCCCGACCACTTCGACGAGGACTATTACGATACCCGCGAGGCGCATTACGAAGGGATGGTCCACGCGCAGGGACCGGTCATCCTCTCGGTCAAGGCGATGGAGATGGGCTGGGCCGCCCCCGCCGACGGAAACAACGTGGTGCTGCACGAACTGGCGCACCTCCTCGACTACGACAACAACTTCGCCGACGGCGTCCCTTCCCTCATGGATCCCGCCTCGGCGGCGGCCTGGATCAAGCTCGTCCATCGGGAGATGCACCGCGTCAAGACGGGGCGGTCGTTGCTTCGCCGGTATGCCGCCACGAACCCCGCCGAGTTCTTTGCCGTGGCGGTGGAAAACTTTTTCGAGCGCCCGCACAAGCTGGCGCGCCGACATCCCCGGCTTTTCGAAGCGCTCAAGGCATTTTTCAACCTCGACCCCCGCACGCCCGAGGCGGAGCCCCGGCCCTGATCGGACTCATGCGCGATCGCGCCCGCATCGCCAGCACGCCGTGAACGCCGCCTCGATCCGTTCTCCACACCCCGGGCACGTCCAACCGGTCAGGGACGTCGCCTCGCCCGGATCGAAGAGCGCTTCGGCCACGCCCCTGGCCGCTTCTTCGGCTCCGGAGTCGAGGATCCACACTTCCAGCCGGCGTTCGAGCAGCCCCCCGAAAGCCGAAGCCCCGAACGAGCTGTGCTCGCCGAGGATCGCACAGGCAATGCCGTGGTTCTCGAGGGCCTGACGAAGGAGGAGCGCCCGGTGGAGATCGCGGGTGACGTGGATGCGTCGCATCGGAAGGAGGAAGGGTCGAGTGGGGAGGAGGGGTGTCCGTTTACCCCCTACGCACGGGGAGAACATTTTGCCCCCGCCGGGCAAAATCGGACCAATGAGGGGCGATGCCCGTCGTGATCAGGTGGGAAAAATTCCCATCGTCCCGAAGGAATTGTTTGCATTTTGGACGAAATGGGCCCATTTCGGTCGGGCGCGTAGCTTTTTCGTCGACTTGGCACAGGTCATGCACCGGGGAGGAGCGAGGAAGTTCATCTATGTGCGGCGAAGGCGCGTCCGGGAGGACGGTCGGCGGCGCGAGACTCTGTGCCTCTATGATTAAAAAGATTCGAACGGGGGTGCTGGGCGTCGGGACGATGGGGGCCAACCACGCCCGCGTGTACGCCGAGCTCCCGGAATCCGACCTCGTGGGCGTCTTCGATGCAGACCGTGCGCGCGCAGAGGCGTGCGCCGGGCGGTTCGGTTGCCGGGCCTTTCCCACCCTCAACGGGTTCCTCCACGCGGGCATCGAGGCCGTCAGCGTGGCTGCGCCGACCTCCCTTCACCACGAGATCGTGCTTCAGGCGCTCGAAGCGGGGCTGCACGTCCTCGTCGAAAAACCCATCGCCGCGACGCGCGCCGAGGCGGAGGCGATGATCCGCGCCGCCGAAGGCGCCGGTCGCAAGCTGATGGTGGGGCACATCGAGCGTTTCAATCCGGCCGTCCGGGCCATCAAAAAGGCCGTTCGCCCCGAAGAGATCATCTCGATCAACGTGGTCCGCGTGGGGCCGCGACCGCCGCGCATCAAAGACGCGGGCGTCATCATCGACATGGCCGTGCACGACATTGACCTCGTGCACTTCCTCACCGGCGCCGCCGTCGAGGAGGTGTTCTGCGTCACGTCCGCCAACTTCGACCTCTTCGAAGACACGGCGTCGATCCTTCTCCGGATGAACAACGGCGTCGGCGCGCAGCTCACGGCCAACTGGATCACACCGTACAAAGCGCGCGAGATTCAGGTGATCACCGCCGACCGCCTCATCCGCGCCGATCTGCTCACCCGCCACGTGCAGGAGTCGAGCCGCTATTCGGGGGACGACGGAAGTTACCTCGTGCGCGACATGTACGTGCGGCACCGGGAACCGCTCCTGGCACAACTTCAGGCTTTTCTCGACGCCGTGGCCACGGATGCTCCTCCGGCCATCACGGGCGAGGATGGACTCCGCGTGCTCGACGTGGCCATCCGCGCCTCCGCCTATAAAAAACAGCCCGTCATCCGCGTCGCCTCATGACCATGAAACGCATCCTCGTCACCGGCGCAGGCGGCAACGCCGCGCGCAACTTCGTCGCTTCTCTGCGCATGGCGGAGGAGCCGTTCCACATCGTCGGCGTGGACACGAACCCGTTCCATCTCGCGTGTGCCGAGGTGGAGGAGCGTCGCCTCGTGCCCCGGTGTGACGACCCCGGCTATCTCGACGCCCTCCGGGCCATCCTCGTACGAGAACGCATCGACCTGGTCCATCCCCAGCCGGATGTGGAGGTGGCGTTCCTCTCGGAGCACCGCGCGGAGATCCCCGCACGGCTCCTGCTCCCTTCCCAAACCGCCATCCGCACGTGTCACGACAAGCTCGCGTGCAACCGCGTCCTCGATGCTGCCGGCGTGCCGGTTCCGCGCTCGCACGCCCTCGCGGATCTCGACGACCTCCCGGCCGTCGTGGACGCCCTCCGGGCGCTGGGAGAAAAGGTGTGGGTCCGCGCCGTCCGGGGGGCGGGCTCCCGGGCGGCGCTCCCCGTCCGAACGAGCGCCGAGGCGGAAGGATGGATCCGGTACTGGGGGGCGAACAGGGGCCTCACGCCTTCGGATTTCATGCTCGCGGAGTTTCTTCCGGGCAAAGAGTTCGCCTTCCAGAGCCTGTGGCATCGCGGCGAACTGGTCACTTCGATGGCCCGGGAGCGGATGGAATACCTCTTCGGCAACCTGATGCCGAGCGGCCAGTCCTCGTCGCCGTCGATCGCGCGTACGGTGCACCGGGACGACGTGAACGACATCGGCGCGCGGGCCGTGCAAGCCGTCGATGCCCGGCCGCACGGAGTCTATTGCGTGGACATGAAAGAGAATGCCTCGGGCATACCCTGCGTGACGGAAATCAACCTGGGACGCTTCTTTACGACGAGCAATTTTTTCAGCGCCGCCGGGTGCAACATGCCGTATTACTACGTCCGGCTGGCTTTCGGGGAGGACCTCCCCGAGATGCCGACCTTCAACCCGCTCGACGCCGACCTGTACTGGGTGCGCGGCGTGGACCGGGCGCCCCGGCTCTTCAGAGGTGACGCATGGCTGACGAAACGCGCCGCATGATCGAAGCGCCGCTCCTCATCCTCGACTTCGACGGGACGATGGCGCGCCTCTCGGTGGACTGGACCGCTCTCAAGACCCGTCTCGCGCGACTCACGCGCGCGAGTGGCGGGACGTGGGCGCCGGAGGACGGCCTCGACGTCAACCTGCGGCGGCTCCGGCGGGAACGCGGCGAAGCGCTCTTCGGCAGGCTGTGCGCCGTCGTGGCGGAAGCCGAACAGTCGGGCTTCGACCCTGCCTCGGTCCACGCGCCGACGGTCGCGCTCCTCCGAAGCCGGGGTGAGCGGCCCGGCGCCGTCGTGTCGTCGAACACCCGGCTGGCACTTTCGGCCATCTTCCGCAACCCCGTCTGGGAGGGCCTCACGCCGTTCGTCGTAGGGAAAGAAGACGTACGGTCCGGAAAACCCGATCCGGAAGGGCTGATGCAGGCGTGTCGGCGGTTCGGGGTGGCTCCGGGCGAGGCCCTCTACGTGGGCGATGCCGCGTCCGATCGCGTCGCTGCCGAGGCTGCCGGGATGCCGTTCGTCCCCGTGGAGATGCTTCCCGAATTCGTTCTTCCCCACCCCATACCGAAACCCGTATGAGCGCTTCCCATGGGTCCCCTGATGCCTGGAAGCCCCGCCCGCCCCGCGTGCGTCCCGAGGCTCCGCGCCTTGGACGCTTCGCCGTGGACCACCCCTTCGAGGAGATCCTTGCCGAGGCGAACCACGCGCTTGGTCCCATCGAAGCGCGGCTGGCTGCGGAGGCCCCCGCGCCCCGACAGCCGATGGTCATTCTGTGCTATCCTCCGAGGAGTGGGTCGACGCTCTTCGGGCAACTGCTGGCGCGCACACGGGCCTTCCACTACGTGACGAACTTCATGGCCCGGTTCTGGGAAGCGCCCTATCTCGCCGGGCTCATCGAGCAGAAGCTCGGAGTGCGGGAGGCGCCCTTCACGGCGGAGGTGGAATCTGCCTACGGCGTCACGAAGCAGCCGCACGAGCCGCACGAATTCGGCTTTTTCTGGAACCGCTGGCTCGTCTTCGACGGCGACACCCACCGCGTGGCGCCGGCGCTCATGCCGGACCACCTCACGGAGGGGCTGCGGGGCGAGCTCCGGGCGCTCATGTCCCTCTACGACCAGCCGTTTTTCGTCAAAAGCGATCTCGTCGGCTTGAACGTCGAATACTTCAGCCGCCTCTTCGACGACGTGCGATTCGTCGTGCTCCGGCGCGATCCGCTCTTCATCGCGCAGTCGATCTACCGGGCGCGGTTGCAGCTCTATGGCGATCCCCGGGTGTACTGGTCTACCCGGCCCTCCAACGAAGCGCACGCGCAGGACGTGCCCCCGCCGGATCAGATCGCCCTGCAGGTCAACGGGATCTATCAGGACATCTATAACGGTCTGCGCACGACCGGAGCGCCGTTCGTGGAGGTTCAGTACGAATCGCTCTGCCGGCGGCCCCGCGCCGAGATCGCGCGCGTCCTCGACTTCGCCGGTCTCGGCGAGAGAAGCCTCTCGCGTCTGCCCGAACGCTTGCCGCTGAGCAGTCGCCACACGCTCCCGCGAAACATCATCCAACAGCTGATCCGCGCGCTTGCCGTGCAAAACTGACGCGCATCGCTCGCCTTTCCTCATCGTAACCCTCACGACCATGCATCCGAACGAAAAGACCCCGAACGAAGCGGATCCGAATCGCGCCCGCCCCGACGCGACCATCGTCATCCCGACGTACAATCGCATAGATTTTTTCGAGCAATACGCCGCCTCCGGCTTCTGGGACGGCGCGCCGGTGCTGCTCGTCGACGACGGTTCGGAGGCGGCCATCGCCGCCCGGATAGATGATCTGGCAAACGTCCACGGCTTCGAAGCGCATCACAACGAGAAAAACGAGGGGGTGGCCTTCACCATCGGCGAGGGGATCCGGCGGGCGAAAACCTCGAAGGTGGTCATGGTCGGCGACGATGACTATTGCCGGGACCTCGACGCCTTCCTTCGCGAGAGCGAGGCGATCATGCGCGAAGACCCCGATGCGCTCCTGGTGGCGATGCCGTATGTCTACAAGTTTAAGGGAGAACGTCGTTCATTGCAGTATGATCGCAATGAACTTGCGGGCATGACGGGGGCGGAATTGCTCGCAAAGATGGTGGAGGAAGGGGAGATGCGCGCCATGGGCGCCGGCGTCATGTTCGAACGCTCCGATTTGCTCGACATCTTGCCGGAGCCGTTCTTCCGCATGGCCAACGACTTCGCGATGCTTGCCCGGCTGTGCGCCCGATATCCGGACCGCCGCGTTCGCGTGGCTTCGACCGGAAAGTACATGCGGCTCCTGCACGATCAGTCGATCACGGCCGTGAAGGGTTATACGCCCGAGAAGGTAGCCATGCACCTGGTTTCCGTCCTCGTGGGAGCCTATTACCTCATGAAGACGGGCGCGCTGACGCTCCCCGAACTGCAGAGCATACTCGCGCGCCGGGGGCAGGTGTTGAAGGCCGCATATGACGTGGGAGAGGACAGTGCGGCGCTTTTTGCTGCCCTGCTCGAAGGACGGCAGCTTGCCTGCGAGACGCCCGAGGCGCTGCGTGCGGCGGCTTTTCTTCACACGCAGCGCGAGGCGTTGCCGCCCGAGTTTCGGGCCGTCGTTCCAGACGAACATCGCGCCTGGCTCGCGGACGTCGCTGCGGAGGCGGCCGGCTTCGGACCCCACAGCGATCAGGCCCGTCTCCAGCACCTCCTCTCCATCTTCGATCCCCTGACCGCGGGCGACCTCGAGGAGGCTCGGGCCGTCATTGCCCGGCACAAGCTGCGTTTCCCGGACGACAGCGACCTCCCACCCGTCGAAGCCTCCGTGGCGATGATGGAAGGGGATGGAAGGACCGCTGAGCAAGTGCTGGCCGCCTGCCTTGCGCGGGAACCGGAGCACTTTACCGCCTTGCTCATGCTCGGCAACCTCTATCTCGAACGCGCCGCGCACGAACGAGCGGCGCGGCTCTACACGCGCGCCCTCCGGATCGCGGAAGGGGATCAGCTCGAGCAGATCGCGCCGGGATGGCAGAAACTGCGCGAAGCCGGCGTCGCCGAGCCGATCCTCAGCCCGAAGCTTGCCTTTATCGTACGCGAAGACCTCGATCAGTTCCTCGACGACATCCTGCGAGAGCTCGCCCCGGACTATGAGGTGCGTAAGTTTCGCGTCTCGGGCGCCAACGGGGTCGCCGAAGCGATGGAATGGGCGGACATCTGCTGGTTCGAGTGGTGCAACGAACCGCTCATCCATGGAACCGCGCTTCCGATGGCGTCCGAGAAAAAGATCGTCTGCCGACTTCACCGGTACGAGGCTTTCACGAACTATCCGGCGAACGTGCGGTGGGAGCACGTGGACCGTCTCATGCTCGTCACCGATCATCTCGCTCACATCCTCAACGACACGGTATTCCGCATCTCTGATCGGGTATCTATGGAGGTCGTTCAAAACGGCGTCAACCTCGACAATTATCCCTTCCAGGCGCGCGAACCGGGCTTCAACCTGGCGTACATCGGATACGTCCACCTCCGGAAAAATCCGATGATGCTGCTTCAGGTGATGGCCCGTCTGGTGGCGGAGGACCCGCGCTACCGGCTCTTCGTCGCCGGGAAGTTTCAAGACCAGATGACCCGGCTGTACTGGGAATACATGGTGCACGCGATGAACCTCGACGACCACGTTCACCTCGATGGATGGCAGTCCGACATCGCCGCCTGGCTGGAGGACAAGCACTATCTCCTCTCGACGAGCATTCACGAGAGCTTCGGCTACGCCATCGCCGAAAGCATGGCGCGGGGGCTCAAGCCGGTGGTGCATAACTTCCCGTTCGCCGGCGAGATCTGGGCCGAGGAAATGCTCTTCAATACGGTCGATGAAGCGGTGGCGATGATCACGTCGCCCGAGTACGATTCGGCCATGTACCGCGCCTTCATCGAAGGGCACTATTCGCTCGAAAAACAGATGGCAAAGATCCGCTCGATCCTCGCTTCGCTCACGGTCTCGCCTTCGGGTCCGGATCGTGCGCCCAGGGAGAAAAGCCTCGCCGAGCGCGTCCGCCTGCGCACCGCCGTCTGAACCCCGCACGCCCCTTCTCACCCCTGACCGACCCGACGATGCCGAACCCGGAATGGCTTCCCGCGTCCTCCGCACCGGACGCCTTCGATCCCGCCCGCGACCTCACCGTCGTGATCCCGACGTACAACCGCACCGAGTACTTCCTTCAGTACCTCGAAGAAGGTCGGTGGGAGGGCGTCCGCATTCACATGGTGTGCGACGGGTGCGCGCCCGAGATCGTCGCGGACCTCCGGGCGCGGACGGAAGGGCGGACGGTGACCATCTTTGACGAGCAGCCGAACCGGGGCGTGGCGCACGCCATCGGCGTGGGCGTGCGAAGCGTGGAGACGAGCCACTACATGTTCTGCGGCGACGATGACTATAACGTCGACTATGCCGCCTTCCTCGCAGAAGCCGCCGAGATCAAGCGCCGCCACGACGACGTGCTCTTCGTGACGATGCCGGAGATCCACAAGTTTGCCGCGGATCAGAAGGCCGTGCCCCAATACGACCGCAGGCCTTTCCACGGATGGACCGGTCGGAAGGTGCTCGAATACCTCGTCCGCACGGGCGAGATGCGGGCGCTCGTGGCCGGGTCACTCTTTCGAACCGACGAGATGGTTCCGCTCTTGCCGGAGCCCTTCTTCCGGCTGAGCGAGGACTACGTGCTGCTCGCCCGGCTGTGCGCCCGGTATCCGGATCGGAAAGTTTACGTGGCCGAATCGGGACGCCGCATGCGCCGCATCCACCCCCGTTCCCTTTCCTCGCGGGAACGTTTCTCACCCATCGTAATCCTCATGAATCTCGTCTCGATGACGCTCGGCGGCCACTATCTCCGCGAGGCGGGCAGGCTTGCGATGCCGGAGCTGGTGCGCATCCTTCTGAATCGGGGACAGGTTTTCGAAAGCAAGTACGGCATCGGCCGACAGACCTCGGCGGTGGTCGCCGGGCTCCTGCTCGACCGGCGGATCCAGGCGGACCAGCCGGAGGCGCGCGAAGTGTTCACCCACCTGCGGGATCATCGAGATCAGTTGCCGCCCGAGTTCGTCGCGATGCTCTCCGACGTGGGACGAGCCACACTTCTGGAGGCCTCGCCCCGCGCCGCCGCGCCCGTGGCCGCTCCGGCGAAGGTCGCGCCTACGGCTCCTCCACCGGTGGAAGAGGAGCCTCGCGTCTACTTCGTGGGCGGAGGCGCGCGCACCGGCACGACCCTCATGCAGATCCTGCTCTCGCAGGCGGACTCGACGAACGAGATGGCGCCCGAAGCGCATTATCTCCGCTGTCTGATCACCTCCTATCGTCTCGCAAAAAACAGCCTGGCGCATCAGACGCCCCAGTTCTTCGACGATGCGGAAGACTTCCGGAGATTCAATGCAGAGATCATCGAGCGCTTCGTGTCCCGCACGCGAAGCCGTTTTGCCGGCGCGCGTCACCTCGTGCTCAAAGATCGGGAGATGACCCAATCCTTTCCCGATTTGTTCGAACTCATGCCCGAGGCGCGGTTCATCTGCATGGTGCGCGACCCGCGCGACGTCGTGGCTTCGTTGCTGCGCGTGGGGGAGAAGATGCTTGCGAAAGGCCGAAACGACTTCGTGGCGGCGGCCACGAGAGCGCGGGACATCGAGCGGCTGTGCCGGTACTTCACGGGTTTCTATGCGTCGCTGTGGCCGGTGAAGGACGAACGATTCTGGGAACGCTCCCTCTTCGTGCGCTACGAAGACCTCGTCACGAACCCGGATGGCGTCCTGGAAGACGTTCAGGCCTTTACCGGCCTCGACCTCTCTCACGCGACCCGAACCGCCGACTTCGACACCGGGACCGTCGACTATTCCGCGCGCACCGACAGCCCGTGGTTCTCAAAGCTCTACGGAAAGGGGATCTCGGACGCGCGCGTCGGCGCTTATGCCGGCGTGCTCTCGTCTGAGGAAATCGCACTCGTCGAGCACCTGTGCGCTGACTTTATCGGGCTATTCTCGTATGAGACGGGCGCGAAGTCGGCCGTGGGATAGGCCGCCGCGATCGCAGCTTCGACGTGCGGGAAGGACAGTTTTTGAGGAGGCTCCGGGTTAAGTCCGTTCGGTCCCGCCCCGATATCGAAAACGATGCTCCGTTGGGCCGGTGCGTTCGTCTACGGTGGCCGTTCGTCCGCGAACGTCGTGAACCCTTGGCGGCGCTCCGTTCGGAAAGCGTGACTTCTTGGTTTCGGAAGGAGCGATCAAGAGTCCGGTCCGGGGGAAGCCGGAAAACGACCTTAATGAGAGGCTTGCTGTGGAACGAGAGGTGAATCCGGGTCCGAAGCCGCGACGGTCTGACTCGGGCGCGAAGGATCGAGTCGGACGTAGGCTCGCACGCGAGGCGGGGGAGAGGCGTCCGGACGGTGAGGAGGCGCTTCTCAACATGGACATGATCCGGGAGCTGATGGCGCTCGACGATGGCGCGGGGGTGTTTTTCGGTGAACTCGTGAACGAGTTTCTTTCGCTCGCCGAGGAGCTGATCGCGCGGCTCGAAACGGCGGGCGCCGGAGGCGATGCGGCGGGATTCAAAGGCGCCGCGCACACACTGAAGGGGGCCGGTTTGAACATCGGCGCGCTCGCGCTGGGCATGCATTGCCGACGCATGGAGAAGTATGCGCCGGAAGCGGACGGAAAGGACCTGCAGCGGCTTCGGACGCTCTTCCACGAAACGAAGGCGGCCTTTACCCGGCTGCGTCAGGGCCCGGTACGGTGAACTGCGGGGAAGCCCTTCGAGACGAGATGGCATAAAAAAAGGCTTCGACGTGCGCGCCGAAGCCTTTTCTTGTTTACTCGGGCCCGGTTATGCTTCGACCGGGTCCACGTGCACGAAGCGGCGGTCATTGCGTCCGCGCGCAAAGCGCACCTTCCCCGGCGTGAGCGCGAAGAGCGAATCGTCGCCGCCGCGTCCGACGTTGGCGCCGGGGTGAAACTTGGTGCCCCGCTGGCGCACGATGATGCTGCCCGCCTTGACGAACTCGCCGCCGAAAGCTTTGATGCCGAGCATCTTGGGCTTGGAGTCCCGTCCGTTCTTGGTGGACCCCATTCCTTTCTTATGAGCCATTGCAACCTCTCGGTCTAATGGTGTATGTTCTTGCACATGGTCGCGCCGGGGCGCGTCAGATGGAGACGTCGTTGATCTCGATCTGCGTGTAGGGCTGGCGATGACCGCGTTTTACCTTGAAGCGCTTGCGGCGTTTCTTCTTGAAAACGAGCACCTTGTCGGCCTTCACGTGATCGAGCACTTTGGCTTCGACGGTGGCGCCTTCCACCGTCGGCGTGCCGACGTGCACCTCTTCGCCATTCGAAACGAGCAGGACGCGGTCGAAGGTGAGCGTTGCGTCTACCTCCTCCGGCCGACGGGGAACGTAGAGTTTGTCGTTCTTCCGTACCTTATACTGCTTGCCGGCTATTTCTACGATTGCGTACATGGTGTGCCTCTGCTTTGGGGCGCCGGAGGAAAAATCCGACGCGAGAGTGATTTCCCGAAACGAAAAAACTTTCAGCCCGCAAAAATAGGAAAATTTGTGTGCTGAGGCAATCCCAACGATCATGATGGAACTTTTGTTGCCTTCGCTCGGGCAAGGGGTGCGGGTGGGAAAACTGCTGTGTATCGGCAGAAATTATGCGAAACACGCTGCCGAGATGCAGAGCAACGTCCCGGAGGAACCCATTGTTTTCTTAAAACCTTCAACGTCGCTCGTCGGGAACGGCGGCTCGGTGCTGCTCCCGGAGCGATCCCGGGAGGTGCATCACGAGGTCGAACTGGTGGCGGTCATCGGTGTGGGGGGGAAGCGCATCCCGGAGGAGAAGGCGCTCGATCACGTGGATGCGTACGCCGTAGGGCTGGACATGACGGCTCGCGACCTTCAGGCCGTGGCCAAGCGAAAGGGGCTTCCGTGGAGCGTGGCGAAGGGGTTCGATACGTTTGCGCCGCTCGGCCCCCTCGTCGATGCCCGGCACATCCCCGACGCGCAGGATCTCGAAATACGCCTGGAGGTCAACGGGGAGGTGCGGCAGCACGGCCACACGCGCGACATGATGTTCTCGGTCGCCCGGCTCGTTTCATACTGTTCGGAGATTTTCACGCTCATGCCCGGCGACCTTCTCTATACGGGCACGCCCGAAGGCGTCGGGCCCGTGCGTGAAGGAGACGTTTTGGAAGCGCACATCACCGGTGTGCCGTCGCTGCGGGTGCGGGTGCGGCGGGAAAAGCGGTGACGGCGCTCCTCAGACGGTTGCGCGGGCGCGCCCGGTGTGCTCGGCAAGGAAGGCGTCGATGAGGGCGCGGGGCGAGCGGCGCGGGCGGAGAAGCTTCGGCGCAGCGCCCGGCGCGGCGGGCAAAAGCGCCTCGGCCGGAAGGGGGCGGAGGTTGTAGAGAGAAGCCATCGACAGGCCGTAAGCGCCCACATCGAGCACGGCCAGCACGTCGCCCTCCCTGATCTCGGCGATCTCCCGGTCGCGCGCGAAGTAGTCCCCGGACTCACAGATGTTGCCTACCACGTCATACGTCCGGGGAGGGGCGTCCGGGTTGGTGAGATTGACGACGTGGTGGTAGGCATCGTAGATCGCCGGGCGGATCAGGTGGTTCATGCCCGAATCCGTGCCCGCGAAGAGCCGACCGTTGGCGGCCTTGAGCGTGTTCACGCGCGTCAGAAGCACGCCCGCTTCGGCGACGAGATACCGTCCGGGTTCGAAAAGGAAGGTCAACGCGGTCGCCGGATGGGCGGCGCGAAAGGCTTTGAGGGGCTCGACGATGGCGCGGTGAAAGTTTTCGAGGTCGAGGGGCCGCTCGCCCGGTCGATACGGGACGCCGAATCCTCCGCCGAGGTTGATGAACGACAGTTCGTCGAAGGACTTCGCGGCTTCGAGGAGCACGCGGACGGCCTGCCAGATCAGCGACGTGCTCATGATGCCGCTCCCGATGTGCTGGTGCAGGCCCGCCGGCCGGAGATCGTGCTTGCGAAGGAGCGCCCGCACGCGGTCGAGGTCGGCCACCGGGATGCCGAATTTGGAACGCTCTCCGCCCGTGACGACGTGCGCGTGATGCCCACCGCCGACGGCCGGGTTCAGTCGCACGCAGACCTCCGCACCGGGGTAGGCTTCCCCGAACCGCGCCAGCCGGGACAGCTCCCCGATGTTGAGCATCACCCCTTGCGCGTGGGCCTCGTGCATCTCCTCGTCCGTCATATTGTTGGCGGAGAAGAGGATGCGCTCCGGAGGAAAGCCGATCCGCAGCGCCAACTCCATCTCTCCCGGCGAAACCACGTCGACGCCGAGCCCCTCTTCACGGATGATCTTCAGAATGGCCGGGTTCGCGTTGGCCTTCATCGCATAGAGCAGGCGGAGCGGCAGGCCCTTCAGGTGCTCCCGTAGCCGAGCGACCCGCGCACGCACCACGGCCTCGTCGTAAACGTACGTCGGCGTGCCGAAGGCTTCAGCCGCTTCGAGCAGACGGGAGGCGGTGGGCGGAAATTTGTCGTCTGGAGCGCGCATGCGAAAAGAGGCTTCGAAAAAGAGGGGGCTTTCTGCTGAAAAGTCGCCAAAATACAGGATGGGAAGCCCGACCTCAAGGCAGGATGGAAAATGAGGCGTTCCCGGGCGGCTTGTAGGTGGATACCCTACGAAAGGTCGGGAGAACACTTACGTGCCGGAAGGGGGAACACTCTCAATTTCTGATGCCGAATTCTTCGATCTTTGCGGAAAGTGAGGGAGGAGTGTGCGGCCCGGCTCATCCATGAGGAATTTCAGATCCATGACACGATCTCGGCGGGTATCCGACCCGAATCATCCTTCGCATGCAAGCTTCGGCTGGGCGCCCGGCATCGATATGGCGGAGACGGAGCGGGAGTACCTCATCAGTGTGGGGCTTCCCGGCGTTGAAAAAGAGGGGCTCGAGGTGACCTTCAGGGATCATTGCCTCACGGTGACGGGCGAGCGCCTACCGTCGCCGCGTCCATCGAGCGAGGCGCGCCGTTCGAAACCCGCGCTCGGGCGCTTCTATCGGGCCTTCTCGGTGCCCAAAGCCGTGCGCGTGGATCGGATTGAAGCCTCCTTCGAAGACGGAATTCTGACCATTAAAATTCCGAAACTGGAAAAGGATGCGCCGTTGCGCATCGACGTGCGGTGAGCGACCGGTCTATCCCAACGACCGACGCGTCCATCAAACGGAGGCGAACCATGAGCACACGGACACACGAAGCGGAGACGCCGACGAAACATGCCTGGCAGGTTGGGTCGGGCATGTTGCCCGGACTGATTCACGACCTCGACCGGCTCCGCGCCGAGGCCATGGGAGATCAGGCCCTCGACAAAAAGGTGAAGGAACTCATCGCGCTGGGCATTTCGGTGGCCGAGCGGAGCGAGACGAGCATCGCCTACCACGTGCACAATGCCCTCGCTGCCGGCGCCACTCGTGAGGAGATCGCCGAGACCGTCGGGGTGGCGATTTTCGTGGGGACGGAGCCGGCGGCCATCCAGGGGATCCAACTGCTCGAAGCGCTCGCCCGCGATGAGGTGGAAGAATACGCCCGGGGCGCTTTTCGTCCGGCCGCGCATCCGTATATGAGCCCTGATTAGGACCGGGACCGGACTTCGTCTCTCATTTGAAGAACCTGTGATTAGAGCAAACTCACTTGATCGAGGTCGGGGAATGGCTGATATTAAAGATAAAGGACTCCTAAAACCTGAATGGGTATGTTGCTCTCCAAAAGCTGCGAGTACGGGATTCGCACGGCGCTCTTTCTGGCGTCTCAACCGCAACAGGAGTTCATCCCGATTCATGTGATAGGAGAGATGCTCGGGGTCTCGTCCCACTTTCTGACCAAGATCCTTCAACACCTGACCCAGCAAGGCATCATGCAATCACTTCGAGGACCCAAAGGTGGAGTGGCCCTGGCGCGTTCGCCTTCCGAACTGCGCCTGCACGAGATCGTCATTGCCATCGACGGTCCGGGGCTGTTCACGGAGTGTGTGCTCGGGATGCCGGATTGCGGGGAAGGGCAGCCGTGCCCCTTGCACGAGCGATGGTCACAGGCCAGGGAGCAGGTGTTCGCCATGTTCTCCGAACTGACGCTGGAAGAACTGGGGCGGCGCATCGTCGAAGAAAATCTTCGCATCACCGACGTGACGTCCTCCAGCCTGATCCGGAACGCATGAATGCGATCCTGCCCGGGCTCCAGGGGAGGCCGGCTCCAATCAACGACTGAGTTACACAAACATGAACCACCAACTGAGACCAACCATGAAAAAGACATTCATCCTCTCCGGGCTGCTGGTTTTGGGCTTGCTGGGGCTTTCCGCCTGTGGCGGCGGAGAACAGGCGGGCGAAAACCAGGGCGGTCAGAAGGCAGCGGCCGACGCGTCCGGTCTGACGCAGGAGCAGATCGAGAAGGGCATCGGCCCGATCACCAGCGTCACCCTCGGTCCCATCGACGAGGCGCTGGCGGCGCGCGGAGCCGAGCTCTTCAAGGTGAAATGCACGGCCTGCCATAAGCTGGATTCCCGGTACATCGGTCCGCCCCTGGGCGATGTTACGGCCCGCCGCACGCCGGAGTTCATCATGAACATGATGCTCAATCCCGAGGAGATGATGCAAAAACATCCCGTGGTGAAGGAACTCCTGGCGCAGTACATGGCCCAGATGGCGAATCAGAGTCTCACGGAAGAGGAGGCCCGCGCCATTCTGGAATATCTGCGCAAGGTTGAAGCGGAAGGCGGATCCTCACAACCCTGATTCCACCCCACCCTCGTTCCCCGTTTGGTCAACCTTAGGAGGTAATACCTATGTCAAAATCCCACTATAAGAAACTCGGTTACGGATTATTTGTGCTGCTTTTCCTCGGTGCTTTCGGCGTGAATTGCACGGGCGCCGAGCAGGCCGGCAGCCGGAAAGCCGCCGCCGAGAAGGTGTATGTGGCGCCCGGTGAATACGACGAGTTCTACTCGTTCCTCTCCGGAGGATTCAGCGGAAACGTGACGGTGCACGGCCTTCCCTCGGGCCGCCTGCTCAAGACGATCCCCGTGTTCTCGCAGTTTCCCGAGAACGGATGGGGCTATACGGAAGAGACGAAGGCGATGCTGAACACGTCATGGGGCTTCCTGCCCTGGGACGACGCGCACCATCCCGAGCTTTCGCAGACCGACGGCGTGCCGGACGGACGGTGGCTCTTCATCAACGCGAACAACACGCCGCGTGTGGCTCGCATCGACCTGACGACGTTCGAGACCGACGAGATCGTCGAGATCCCGAACTCCGCCGGCAACCATGCCTCGCCGTTCATCACGCCGAACTCCGAGTACATCGTGGCTTCGACGCGCTTCAGCGTGCCGATCCCGCAGCGTGACATGTCCATCGACGAGTACAAGGACAATTTCAAGGGCACGATCAGCTTCATCAAGGCGGACGAACCCGGCAAGATGGACGTGGCCTTCCAGATCCTGGTGCCCGGCTACAACTACGACCTGGCGCATGCCGGCAAGGGTCCGTCCTTCGGCTGGGCGTTCTTCACGTCGTACAACACGGAGCAGGCCAACACGCTCCTCGAAGTAAACGCTTCGCAGAACGACAAGGACTTCGTCGCCGCCGTGCACTGGAAACGGGCCGAGGAGTGCCTGGCCGAAGGGAAAGGGAAGCGGATGTCGGGCAAGTACGTCCACAACTATCTGAACGAGGCGCGCATCGCCGTTTCGGAGCAGAAAGACGGCGTTACGGTGCTCTACCCGACCGACTGCGAAGGCCTGGTCTATTACCTGCCCACGCCCAAGTCGCCGCACGGCGTGGACGTGGACCCGAGCGGCGAGTACATCGTCGCGGGCGGCAAGCTGGCCACGGTCATCCCCGTGCACTCGTTCTCGAAAATGCTCAAAGCCATCGAAGACAAGGCTTTCGAGACGGAGGTCGACGGCATCCCGGTGCTCAAATACGACGCCGTGATCGCCGGTGAGGTGGAAAACCCGGGCCTCGGACCGCTCCACACCGAGTTCGACGGAAAGGGCTATGCCTACACGACGGCCTTCATCTCCTCCGAGATCGTGAAGTGGGAGCTCGGCACCTGGCAGGTGGTCGATCGCATCCCCGTCTACTACTCGGTCGGGCACCTCTCCATCCCCGGCGGCGACAGCCGCAAGCCGTGGGGCAAGTATCTCCTGGCCCTGAACAAGATCACCAAGGACCGCTATCTGCCCACCGGACCGGAACTGGCGCACGCGGCCCAGTTGATCGACATCTCCGGGGACAAGATGGAGATGCTCCTCGACTTCCCGACGATGGGCGAGCCGCACTATGGGCAGGCCCTGCCGGCAAGTCTGATCATGGACAAGCAGCTGAAGTTCTATCAACTGCAGGAGAACAATAACCCGGACGCCATCAAGAGTGAGAGCGAGGCGCGCGTGGAGCGTGACGGCAACGACGTGCACGTGTACATGACCACCATCCGCACGCACTTCACCCCGGACAACATCGAGGGCATCAAGCTGGGGGATACGGTGTACTTCCACGTGACGAACCTCGAACAGGACTGGGACGTGCCGCACGGCTTTGCCATGCTTGGCGCACGGAACGCGGAGTTGCTGATCATGCCGGGCGAGACCCGGACGCTGGTGTGGAAGCCGCAGCGGGTCGGTGTCTTCCCGTTCTACTGCACGGACTTCTGTTCGGCCCTCCACCAGGAGATGCAGGGATACATCCGCGTGTCTCCGCCCGGCGCGAACGTCCCGATCTCGTATGGAACCGGAAACTGATCTGAGTATGGCGCTCCGGTCGTGCGGAGGCGCGGACCCTCTCCGCACCGGTGGGCGGAGAGGGAAGGCCCTCCGCACGACCCGAGTCCATGCGTCATTCATTGGATGAGAGCTATGACCAAGCAATCGCGCACCCTGTTGATAATCGCGGTGCTGGCGCTGGGGATGATGTATCTTTTTCCGATCTGGAAGATCACGCTCGACGCGCCACAGTACCCCGAAGGGATCGGGATGTATATTCGGATCAACGACATCGAGGGCATCAAGCCCAACGATCTGGACAACATCAACGGTCTCAATCATTACATCGGCATGAAACGGATCGAGCCGGACTCGATCACCGAGTTGAAAGTGATGCCGTGGTTGATTGCCGCCCTGATGGCCTTCGGCCTTCTGGCGGCCTGGACCGGGAAACCCTGGATGCTCTACACCTGGACGGCCGCTTTCCTGATCATCGCCGTGGTGGGGCTGGTGGACTTCTACCTGTGGGAATACGACTACGGGCACAACCTCAATCCGCACGCGGCGATCAAGGTGCCGGGTATGAGCTATCAGCCGCCCCTGCTCGGCTCGAAACAGCTGCTCAACTTTACCGCCCACTCCTGGCCCGCCTTTGGCGGCTGGATGGCTTTTCTGGCGCTGGCGCTCGGTCTCACCGCCTCGTACCTGGAAATCAAGCGGCGGAAAAACAAGATTTCGGTGGTTTGAGATGATGCGTCGATGGACACGACTCTGGTTGCCGGCCGCGCTGATGGTCGTCGTAACGGCGTGCGAGCCGAAGCCGGAACCGATTCGCTATGGCGAAGACAACGGCGCCTATTGTATGATGACCATCACCGACCAACGCTTCGGGGCGGAACTGGTGACGAAGAAGGGCAAAGTCTACAAATTCGACTCCATCGAATGCCTCGCCGGATTCGTTCTCGACGGACAGGTTGCGCCCGAGGAGATCCACTCGCTCTGGGTCACGGATTTCGCCCATCCGCCCACACTCATCCGCGCCGAGGATGCCCTTTATCTCCACGGGGAGAACATCCGAAGCCCGATGGGAATGAACCTCGCGGCGTTCGCGAACCGGGCGGGTCTCGACGCCGTGCGCGAGCGGACCGGCGGCGAAGTGCTCGGATGGGATGAAGTGCTCGAACTGGTGAAGACCTCGCGTCCGGACGTCGAGCACGGGCACAAGGTCATGCAGATGCCCTAGACGGTTCCGAACCATGCGCACGAAGCACGTCATCCTGGTAGTCGTGATCCTGGTCCTCGCCTCGGCGTGTGCGGGCGCGCGGGCGCAGGACCTCGTCGTCGGTCCCGGCGGCTCGGTGACGACCCTTACGGAAGCGCTCGCGAGCGCGCACCCCGGCGACCGCATCGTCATCCGAGCGGGTGTCTATCGGGAGCCGACCCTCGTCGTCGACAAGCCGCTGACCCTCGTCGGTGAACCCGGCGCCATACTCGACGGGCAGGGGGACCGGCAGATCATGACCATCCTGGCCGACGGCGTGACCGTGCGCGGCCTCACCTTCCGAAACGTGGGCGTGAGTTATGTGGAGGACCGCGCCGGCATCAAGGTCAAAGAAGCGCGCAACTGCCTCATCGAAGGCAACCGCTTCGAAAACACTTTTTTCGCCGTGTATCTCGCGCAGACCGCCGATTGCCGGGTGGCCGACAATGAGATGGTCGGCACCTACACCCGCGAAGCCGCCTCGGGCAACGGCATCCACCTGTGGTACTGCAAGAACATCACCATCGAGCACAATCGCATCCACGGCCATCGGGACGGCATTTACATGGAGTTCGTCGAAGACTCCATCATCCGCAAGAATGAGAGTTGGAACAACCTCCGATACGGGCTCCACTTCATGTTCTCCGATCGAAGCCGGTATGAGCAGAACGTCTTCCGGGAAAACCGCGCGGGTGTCGCGGTGATGTACACCGATCAGGTGGAGATGGTCGGAAACACGTTCGAGCGGAACTGGGGCGGAGCTTCGTATGGGCTGCTCCTCAAAGAGATTCGGGACAGCCGGGTCGAAGGCAATCGCTTCGTCGAGAACACCACGGGGGTCTATGCCGAGAGCGTCAACCGGACCACCGTCGAGAACAATGTGTTCGAGGGGAACGGATGGGCGGTGAAGCTCATGTCGAGCTCGCAGGACAATCGATTTTTTCGGAACAACTTTATCGGGAACTCCTTCGACGTCTCGACGAGCAGTCGGCGCACGTCCAGCACGTTCGAGGAGAACTACTGGGACCGGTACGAGGGCTACGACCTCGACCGAGACGGCTACGGAGACGTGCCCTTCCACCCGGTGCGTCTCTTCTCGCTCATCGTCGAGCAGAACGAGCCGGCGCTGGTGTTGATGCGGAGCCTGTTCATCGATTTGCTCGACGCCGCCGAGCGGGTTTTCCCGGTGCTCACGCCGGAGACGCTCGTCGATGCGATGCCGAAGATGAAGCCGTATCCCGACCGGCCCTCCGGGGCGCCTTTTTCCACCACTGCACTCCCGAACCATGATTGACATTCAAGCCTTGAAGAAGCGCTTTGGGCCCCGAGAGGTGCTCAGGGGGCTCGACGCCCGCATCGAAAGCGGACGTGTGACGGCCATCGTGGGGCCGAACGGCGCGGGGAAGACGACGCTCATCAAGTGTCTCCTGGGCCTGACCCGCCCCGACGCCGGAAGCATCGAGATCGACGGGAAACGGCTCAACGGCGACTGGACCTATCGCTCAAAGATCGGCTATATGCCGCAGGCGGCGCGCTTCCCGGAGAACCTGACCGCGCGCGAGGTGATCCGCATGCACAAGGACCTGCGCGGCAACCCCGACGGGCTCGACGAAGGGTTGCTGCACGCCTTCTCGTTCACCGACGATCTCGACAAGCCGATCCGCACGCTCTCCGGCGGGACGCGCCAGAAGGTGAGCGCCGTCATCGCGTTCCTCTTTCGTCCGAACATCCTCATCCTCGACGAACCGACCGCCGGTCTCGATCCCATCGCGAGCAGCCGGCTCAAAGACAAGATTATCGAGGCGAAGGAGGCGGGCAAAACCGTCATTTTGACCTCGCACATCATGAGCGAGATCGAGGAGCTTTCGGATCACATCGTTTTCCTCCTCGAAGGCAAGATCTGCTTCGAGGGACCGCGGGACGAGATCAAGGCCGTCACGGGTGAGGAACGGCTCGAGCGCGCCATCGCGGCGCTTCTGGAGCAGCGCGCCGCCGGTCCGACCGGAGCGAAGGGGCTGCATCAGGCGATCGCCTCCCCGCTTTCCCGTAACGGACACACCTCCGTCGCCTCACCCTGAGGGGGCGCCATCCACCATTCGTCTTCCGACCGACCACGAGCGTCATCATGGACACTACGATCAAAATCGTCAAATACGAACTCAACGATGTTCTCCGGAGCAAGTGGGTGGCGTATTACGGGCTGTTTTTCTTCGTGCTCACGGAGGGACTGCTTCGTTTCAGCGGCGCGAACGTGAAGGCGCTCCTGAGCCTGGTCAACGTGGTGCTGTTGCTGATTCCGCTCGTGAGCATCCTCTTCGGGACGATGTATCTGTACAATGCGCGGGAGTTCGTGGAAATGCTTCTGGCGCAGCCGGTAAACCGGCGCTCGCTCTTTGCCGGGATGTTCAGCGGGCTCGCGCTGCCCCTGGCGATGAGCTTTGCCGCCGGTGTGGCCTTGCCGTTCCTCATGCGCGGCGGCGCCGGAGCGGGAACGGGCGCGCTCATCATGCTCCTCGTCACGGGCGTCTGGCTGACGCTCATCTTTGTCGCCCTGGCTTTTCTGATCGCCACCGCCTTCGTGGACCGCGTGAAGGGCCTCGGAACGGCCATCATCCTCTGGCTCTTCTTCACCGTGATCTACGACGGCGGCGTGCTCCTCTTCCTCGGCGCGTTTTCCGACTACCCCCTCGACAAACCCGTGCTCGCGCTGATGATGCTCAACCCCGTCGATCTGACGCGGGTGGCCCTGCTCATGAACTTCGACATCTCGGCGCTCATGGGATATACCGGCGCCGTCTTCCGGCAGTTCTTCGGCTCCGGCCTCGGGCTGGCGGTGGCCTTCGGAATGCTCGGTATCTGGCTCGCCGTACCCCTCTATGCCGGGCTGAGGCTCTTCGAAAAGCGGGACTTCTGACGCCCGGCGGCCTGTATGGGTGTAAGGGTGATCGGGACGGCGAGCGCGGCAAGCTCCCTGACGACGAACGAACGTGAGCCCGTGGACGCGCATGTTCAGGACGGCGAGGCTTCATCGGCGCTCGGGCCATAGATGGAGGGCACGGGCACGTCGAGCAGGCGCAGATAGACGCTCAGTTGTCCCCGGTGGTGCACCATGTGGTTGATGCCAAAGCTCCGGAGGACGACGCCCCTGGGCTGGGAAAAGATCACCTGATCGCCCCGTTTGAGGCTCCACGGGCGGCGCAGATCCGCATCTTCGAGGCGTTCGAATGCGGCGAAGAGCGCGTCCCGTCCGGCGTCGAAGTCACGCAGGAGTTCCTCCCGGCCGGAAGGGGGTTCGGGAGTGGGAGGAGCGGCGGCGGTGTCGTAAAAATCGTCCTCGATGATGGATCGCTGCCAGAAGAGCAGGTTGGAGAGATGGCCCGCGAGTTCGGCGAGACTCATCGACTTCTCGTGGGGTCTCCAGCCGAAATGCGCATCCGGCACACGTTCGAGAACGCGGCGCGTAGTGGCAATCTCTTGTTTCAAATCTCCGGCGGCGACCTGTTTCAGTGGGGGAGAAGACGACATGACAGTCTCGGGAGGATGGAGGGGTTGCGTGCGGAAACATACGCTCGTCGGGGGTGGCGCACAAGCCGGAAAGGCTGTCGCCTTCCGGGATGAGCGGTCAGGCGCCGGGGCGCGGGTTCCGATGACGCCTTGACCGCCTCGCGTTCCACGGGCTACGCGTCATCCCTGCATTTTGCGTCGGGGATTCCCTCACGCGGGTGCAAAAGCATTTCCCCACAAGGTCTCTCTACGCCGCCTGTCAACGGTGGGAAGAGAGACTTCGTATGCTCTAAATCAAAGCGAAGGACGTGAATATGCAAGTCGGTCTGGGAGGTGTATCATGTTGCGGATAAACAAAATATTAGTGGCGGAAGATTTCTCCGAGTGTTCGGATGCCGCGCTCGGCTTTGCGCTCGACCTGGCGCAGCGTCACGGGGCGGAAGTGCACGTGCTGTACGCACAGGTGCTCTATGGCGATCCGTTCGCGCCGTCGGCCTATCCCGCCCGGCACAACGAGCGGGTGCGTGAAGAGATGAAGAAGCGGGTGAACGCGCAGGCCGAAGCGGTGGGTTCCGTCGATCCCGAAGCGCTCGAACTCAAGTATACGGTGATGCGCGACGTTGCCGCCGCCCCGGCCATTCTCCGGTATGCGGAGGAGCATGACGTCGACCTCGTCGTGATGGGCACGCACGGGAAGCGCGGGCTGCGGCGGCTCCTCCTCGGGAGCGTGGCCGAAGAGGTCGTGCAAATGGCGAAGTGCCCGGTGCTCACCATCAGCGGCGGCGGGGAAGGCAAGCCGCCGTCGCCGACCATCCGGTCCATCGTCGCGCCGACGGACTTCTCCCAGCATGCCCTCGTGGCGCTGCGCTATGCGCGTGAACTGGCGGATTTCTACGACGCCCACCTCGACGTCGTCCACGTGGTCGAAGAAGCCGTTTATCCGGCTTTCTACAACGTGACGGCCTACTCGATCTATGACACGAAACCCGACCTCGAGGAGCAGGCCGAAAAGCAGTTGAAAAAACTTTATGAGGACACCTTCGGTCCGCCGAAGGACGTCAGCTTCCACGTGCTGACCGGACACGCCGCCCAGGCGATCACCGATTTCGCGCGGGAGCGCGAGCGCAGCATGATCGTGATGGCGACGCACGGCCTGACGGGCCTGGCGCACCTTTTCATCGGCAGTGTGGCCGAGAAGGTCGTCCGCACGGCGTCGTGTCCCGTCTTCACGGTGAAGAGCCTCGGCAAGTCTCTGCTCGAAGACGGCGAACCGGCCATGGCCGAGACCTCGGCCTGATCCTGAATCGTTCTCTGAGCATAGCCTGACAAAGGTGCGCGCCATGTTTCAGATCCGGAAAATACTGGTCCCGACGGATTACTCGAACTGTGCCGAAGCCGCCTTGATGCACGCCCTGCACTTGGCCGAGGCGCTCGGCGCCGAAGTGCACGTGCTCCACGTTGTGGAGGGGGGGATCGCGTATGATCATGATCGGATCATGCCGGAAGTCAGCGCCGATTTGGCCGGGGTCTACGCACGGCGTGAGCCGAGAGAGGAGACCGGAGGCGATGCGGATGCCTGCTGGAATGAGGTTCCCGTCCGCCGTATCGAGCGAGAAAGCATCGAGGCCACACCGGCAATCCTGGAGTATGGTCAGGAGCACGACGTCGACCTGATTGTGCTGGGCACGCACGGTCATCGCAGCGTGGATCGTTTCCTGAACGACGTGGAGGATCACTGGCCCATCGGGAAGACCGCCGAGCAGGTGATCAAACTCGCCGACCGGCCCGTGTTCACCGTAGGTCCGCGGAGCAGCCGCATGCCGGACCTGGTCGAACGCGTGCTGGCTCCGGTGGACTTCTCCGGGCACGCCCGGCGCGCGTTGTCCTACGCGAAGCATCTCGCATGGCTCTACGGCGTGCCGCTCCACGCGCTTCACGTCCTCGAGGGAGCCGAAGCCGGGGGAGCCGCCCCTTCGGAGGAGGCTGCGCTCGACGCGTTGAAGCAATTTTATGATTCGGCGGAAGGGCCGGAGGTCGAGATGCTTCCGGTGGTGCGGCGGGGCAGGCCGTCGCGGGAGATTTTGAAGGTTGCCGGTCGAGATCGGTCCGGCATCATCGTGCTGAGTTCACACGGGCGGAAAGGGCTGGACGAACGCCGGCTCGGCAAAGAGGCGGAACAGATCATCCGCGCCGCTCCGTGCCCTGTTTTCACCGACAAAGCCTTTGGCAAATCCCTGCTTCGAAGCGAGCCGAGCGAAAAGAATCTCAGGGACGATCCGCCGCCGGTCAAGGCCAGACCCAGACTCAGGAGCGCCGCCTCATGATGAACATCCGCACCATACTGTTTCCGACCGACTTCTCGATGTGCGCCGAGGGGGCGTTCACACAGGCGGCTTATCTCGCGGCCCGGTTCGACGCCGAACTTCACGTGCTGCACGTGATCGCTTCCGATGCCCTCGACTCGGACAGCCCGCTCTCGTTTTTTCCGTTGACCGAGGAAGAGGTGGCCGAACAGCTCCACCTCTCCACGGGCAAGCGGCTCGAAGCGGCCATCGAAGCAAGGAGGGACGACGGGGCGCGCGTGCGTTCGGCTTATGTGCAAAATCCGTCGGCTGCGGATGGGATCCTCGCTTATGCCGGGGCGCACGACATCGACCTCATCGTGATGGGCACGCATGGACGGCGGGGGATCAAGCGCCTTCTCCTGGGCAGTGTGGCCGAGAAGGTCATACGTTTTGCGACTTGCCCCGTGCTCACGGTGCGAGGCGTGAAGGATCCGATGCAAAAGCCCGAGATCCGCCGCATCCTCGCTCCGATCGACTTTTCGAAGCATTCATACCTGGCGCTGGCCTACGCGAGGGATCTGGCGGCCATCTACGGCGCTCATCTGGATCTTCTGCACGTCATCGAAGAGACGGCGCTTCCACAGGTCTACAGTGTGGAGCCGCCGCTCGTAGCCGTGCCGGAGGTGCGCGCCCGCGCCCGGGAAGCGCTTGAAGCCCTGGCGCGAGAGGCGGCGGAGGTGGGCGTCCCCACCGACGTTTTCGTCAGTGTGGGCTATCCCGTACACGAAATTCTGGACTTTGCCGAGACGCGGGGGCACGACCTGATCGTCATCGCCACGCACGGCCTGACGGGCATCAGGCACCTGCTCCTCGGCAGTGTCACGGAAAAGGTGATCCGGATGGCGCTCTGCCCCGTGTTCACCGTTCGAAGCTTCGGCAAGATGCTCCTCTCCGAGAAGGATCAGGTCGAAGCCCTTGCCGCGCTCGCTACGGAAGCGTCATCCGCACGAGCGTGATCCACATACCCGGTCAACCTTGAGCCATGGAGGTTGTCATGAATGCCCAGCTAGAAATAGATGCCCCCGAAATCCGGCCCGAAACGCCGGTGGAACGCGCGCGCGAACCACTGGTCCGGGAGGCCGCGCGTCGGTCCGAACCCGGGAAGGCGCGTCGGGGCGCCCCGTCTCGCTCCCCTTCGAGGACGAAGGGCTTCAAGCCGTACCGAAACCCGAAAGTCGATCTCCGTCGGAATTATAGTCTGTACATCGAGATCGGTCTCATCGCCTCCCTGCTTGTTCTGATCGCGCTTTTCCGCGCCCCGATGCGCCCGAAGGAAGAGGGCTTCAACATCGATCTGGCGACGCAGGAGGTGGTGCAGATGGAGGAGGTGACGCAGACCCATCAGGAGGTCAAGCCGCCGCCGCCGCCGCGCCCGCCGGTGCCCGTCGAGGTGCCGAACGACGTCGTCCTCGATGACGTGGAATTGAACCTCGACGCCACGCTGGACATGAACGAAGCGCTCAGCGAACTGCCGCCGCCGCCACCGCCGCCGAAGGAGGAAGAGCCGGCACAGGAAGAGGAAGCGGAGATCTTCGTGGTGGTCGAGGAGATGCCGGAGATCATCGGGGGGACGGCCCAGATCTACAAATTCCTCGAATATCCCGACATTGCGCGGAAGGCCGGCCTGGAAGGGCTCGTGGTGGTGCAGATCGTCGTCGAGCCTGACGGACGGCCTGCCAACCCCGTCGTAGCCCGTTCCGCCGGAGACGTGCTCGATAAGGCCGCTGTCGAAGCCGTGATGAAACTGCGCTTCAAGCCGGGCAAGCAACGCGGCGTGCCCGTGCGTGTGCGGATGGCGATCCCGATCCGCTTCCGTCTCCGGGACCTGAAACGCAAGGGGTGACCCGGTAGTATCAAATCGGCGAGGTCGGGAGAGCCGCGCTTCGGCCGGGGCAGCCGGGGATTGCCGGGCGCGTCGGCGGAAGCGTTTCTCCATCCGTCAGGAAAGAGGGCAGCGTCATGTTGCGGATCCAACGAATCCTTCATCCGACCGACTTCTCGGCGTGTGCGCACGCCGCGTTCGAGCATGCCCTCTACCTCGCGCGGAAGCATGGCTCCGAACTGCACGTGCTTCACGTCGCGCCGACCTTCGGTGAGGATCCGATCCGGGGCGCGTTCGAGAGCTCCATCGACGAGACGGCGTTCTTTAAGGCGCTCTGGGCCGAAGCCGACCGCGAGATGCGGGCGTTCATCGAGGGGCGCCCGCACGACGGCGTCGCGATCAAACGGGTGCATTCGCGGGGCGTCTCGGCGAAGGAAGTCATTCTGGAGTATGCGGAGCGGGAAGACATGGACCTCATCGTGATGGGGACGCACGGTCGGCGCGGGGTCAGACGAGCGTTGCTCGGGAGCGTCGCCGAGGCGGTCGTGCGGGAAGCCCGGTGCCCGGTGCTCACGGCGCACGCTCCGAAAGAGGAGGGCGCCCCGGTCGTCGAGGGGGTGCGGCACATTCTCGCCCCGTTCGATTTCTCCTTCCACTCGCGTGAGGCCTTGCGGTATGCCAAGGAACTCGCCGCGCTCTACGAGGCCCACCTCGACCTGCTGCACGTGATCCACTGGACCGCGTATCCCGATTTTTACAGCCTGTCACCGATGTCCCTCGAAACGCGCGAGCGGGATCTGGAGGGGGAGGCAAGGCGTGAGATGGAGGCTGCCTATGAGCTGGCGCCCGGTCCCAACGGCGCCGTCTCCTTTCACGCAGTGACGGGATATCCCGCCTATGAGATCCTCGCCTTCGCCGAGCGTCGGCCCTCCGACATGATCGTGATGGCGACGCACGGGCAGACCGGCCTTCGGCATTTCCTTGCCGGAAGTGTGACCGAGAAGGTCGTGCGAAGCGCGCCGTGCCCCGTCTTCACCGTGCGGAGTTTCGGCAAATCGCTGCTCTATCGTCCGGTTTCGGCGGAGGAGGAGCGCCAACAAAGAGAACCATCGAAATTGCATACCTGAGGAGGTACACCGCGATGCAAATCATCAAACACATACTGGTCCCAACCGATTTTTCCGAAGGGGCGGAGCAGGCGCTCGCCCTGGGGGTCGACCTGGCCAAACGCGCCGGGGCCACCCTCCACCTTTTTCACGTCATGGATCCGCTCGAAGGGGATCATTACAGCCCCCTGCAGTTCGCTCCCGAGGCACGGGCGCTCCAGAAGACCCCCGACGTGAGTGTGTATGAGATGCTCCAGAAAAGCATGGAGCCGTTCGACACGGAAGGGCTCCGGGTCGAGCTCGTCAAGCAGCGAAGCGCCCGCATCTCGCCTGCGATCACGCACTATGCAGAGCGGGAAAAGATCGACCTGATCATCATGGGCTCGCACGGCAGGGGCGGTTTCAAACGCCTGCTTCTCGGGAGTGTGACCGCCGAAGTGCTTCGGAATGCGCCGTGCTCCGTGCTCACCGTGCCCGAGAAAGAAGGCGTGAAGCCCGGGCAGGTCGCGAACATCCTCGTGCCGATCGATCTCTCGGACCATTCGACGGAGGTGCTCCGATGGGCGCGTGAACTCGGGCAAACCTATCATGCCCATCTCGACATCCTCCACGTCGTCGAGCCCTTCGCCTTCCCGACCTCGCTCACCGGCGTCAATACGATCTATGACATCGTTCCGAATCTGCATGCGAAGGTGGAGACGCGCATGAAGGAACTCGTCAGCGAGATCGGGGGCATGTCCGTCTCCTATAAATTCCACATCGCCGACGGCCATGCCGCCGGTACGATTCTCGACTTCGCGGAAGAGCTCTCCTCGGATCTCATCGTTCTCGGAACGAGAGGATTGTCCGGGACCGAGCGGTTCTTCATCGGGAGCGTGAGCGACCGCGTCGCCCGGTCGGCGCCGTGCCCGGTGCTGGCCACGCGGCAGAAGAAGGCGGAGAAGACCAAAGATGCCGAAGACGTTGCCGAAGCAACCGAGCCGGGCTGAGCCCGGCGCTTCGGTGGGGGCGTCGCCGGCTCCCGTCGGCGACGGGGCGGCCCCCGTGTGGAGCCTGCCGTGGACGGTCGTTGCCGAACGCCTGGGCGTGGACGTGACGCGAGGCCTCGACGCGGGCGAGGTGCGGCGGCGGCGGCAACGCTACGGCCCCAACCGGCTCCTCCGACGGAAAAAGCGGGCGGCGTGGCGGATCTTCGTCGATCAGTTCAAGAGCCTCATCGTTGGGCTCCTTCTGGCGGCTGCGGTCGTCTCCTTTCTCTTTGGAGAGACGATCGAAGGCCTGGCCATCGTGGTGGTGATTCTCATCAATGCCGTCCTCGGCTTCGCCACCGAGCTTCGGGCGGTGCGCTCGATGGAGGCGCTCTTCGCGCTCGGCGTCGTGCACACCCGCGTGCGGCGCGAAGGGCGCGTGACGGCCGTTCCGGCGGAAGACCTGGTGCCCGGCGATGTGGTCCTCGTCGAAGGGGGGGACGTGATCACGGCGGACCTCCGGCTCGTCGAAAGCTCGAAGCTCGAAGCCGACGAGTCGGTGCTCACGGGCGAGAGCCTGCCCGTCCCGAAGGACGTCCGGCCGGCGCCTCCGGAGGCGCCGCTCGCCGAGCGCTCGTGCATGCTCTTCAAGGGCACGGCGGTCACGCGCGGGTCGGCCACGGCCCTCGTGACGGCGACCGGCATGGCGACCGAGCTGGGCCGCATCTCGGCGCTCGTGGCGGAGGCGGAGGAGGAGGCCACCCCCCTCGAGAAGCGGCTGAACCGGCTCGGCAGGCGGCTGATCCACGTCACCCTCGCGCTCACGGCCGTCATCGCCGCGGTGGGGATGTGGGCGGGCAAGGACGCCTTCCTCATGATCGAGACCGCCCTCGCGCTCGCCGTGGCGACGATCCCCGAGGGCCTGCCCATCGTGGCCACGATAGCGCTGGCGCGGGGCATGCGCCTCATGGCGAAGAAGCACGCGCTCGTCAACCGCCTCTCCGCCGTCGAGACCCTCGGCGCGACGCACGTGATCTGCACCGACAAGACGGGGACGCTCACCGAAAATCGCATGACCGTCGCCCGCCTCGTGTTCGACGAGGGCGAGGAGGTGCTCGCCGAAACGTTCGGGAAGGACGGCATGCCGGTGACGCCGGACGAGCGCCGGGAACTGCGGGAGACGCTCGAGGTGATGGCGCTGTGCAACAATGCCTCGCTCCGGGACGGGCGCGAGGAAGGGGCTACGGGCGATCCGCTCGAAGTGGCGCTCCTCGTCGCGGCCGCCCGTGCCGGCATCGACCGGGAGCGGCTGATCCGATCGTTTCCGGAACGGCGTGAGGAAGCCTTCGACCCGGACCGGAAGCTCATGGCGACGTTTCATGAGACGGCGGAAGGCTTTCGGGTGGCGGTCAAGGGCGCGCCCGAGGCCGTCCTCGCCGCCGCGACCCACGTGGGGACGGAGGGCGGCCCTCGGCCCCTCGACGAGGCCGGGCGCAAGGCCTGGATGCGCCGGAACGAAGCGCTGGCCGCCGAAGGGTTTCGCGTGCTCGCCGTGGCCGAGAAGACGGTGGCGAATCTGGAGGCGGAGCCGTACGAAGCGCTCACCCTCCTCGCCCTCGTCGCGCTCCACGATCCGCCTCGCCGCGATGCGCGACCCGCCGTCGAAGCGTGCCGGGCCGCCGGGATCCGCGTCGTCATGGTGACGGGCGATCAGCCCGTGACGGCGCTGGCCGTCGCACGAGCCGTGGGCATCGCGGATGGGGACGTCGAGGTCATCCACGGCGCGGAGGCGCCGGACCTGACGGCGCTCTCGGAAGACGAGCGGAGACGCGTCCTCGAAGCGCCGATCTTCGCCCGCGTCACCCCGAAGCAAAAGCTCGACCTGATCGAACTGCATCAGCGGGCCGGGCGCATCGTGGCCATGACGGGCGACGGCGTCAATGATGCGCCCGCCCTCAAAAAGGCGGACATCGGGGTGGCGATGGGCAAACGCGGCACACAGGTCGCCCGAGAAGCCGCCGACATGGTGCTCGAAGACGATGCGTTCTCGACCATCGTCGCGGCCATCGAACAGGGGCGCATCATCTTCGGAAACATCCGGCGGTTCGTGTTTTACCTGATGTCGTGCAACGTGAGCGAGGTCATGGTCGTCGGTCTGGCTTCGGCGGCGGGCGCGCCCTTGCCCGTGCTTCCGCTTCAGATCCTCTTCCTGAACCTGGTCACGGACGTCTTTCCGGCGCTGGCGCTCGGCGTCGGGAAGGGTCCGTCGGACGTCATGCGTCGCCCCCCGAGGGCAGCGGACGAGCCGGTGCTCGGGCGGCGTCAGTGGTACGGGATCGCGGCCTACGGGGGGATGATCACCACCTCCGTGCTCGGCTCGCTCTTTCTGGCACGGACGGCGTTGTCGATGCCGGCCGGGGCCGCCGTCACCGTCTCTTTCCTCACGCTCGCGCTGGCGCAACTCTGGCACGTCTTCAACATGCGCGGTCGGCGGGAGGGCCTGTGGGTGAACGAAGTGACGCGAAATCCGTACGTGTGGGCGGCCCTCGCGCTGTGCGTCGGGCTCCTTCTCGCCGCCGTGTACGTGCCCGGGCTTGCCGGGGTGCTCCGCATCGAGGCGCCCGACGGACGCGCGTGGCTGCTCATCCTCCTGATGAGCCTGCTGCCGACGGTGGTCGGCGCCGCGTGGAACGGATGGCGGAGGCGCGCCGACGGGTCGTGAGACCGCCGCGAGGGGGCGCCGTCCGTGAGGGCGCAGACGCCCGACCGAATACAAACAATTTGAACGCGATGACACGAATTCTTCTGGTGGAAGACGAGCCGGACGTCGCCTCCTTCATCCGGCAGGGGCTGGACGAGGAAGGGTATGCGGTGACGTGGGTGAGCACGGGGCGGGGAGCGCTCGAACACCTTCGGGAAGAGGCTGCCGACCTCGTTCTGCTCGACGTACAGCTCCCGGACATGACGGGCCTGGAGGTGTGTCGCCGCCTGCGCATCGTACGGCCGACCCTCCCGGTGATGATGCTGACGGCGCTCGACGCGGTGGAGGACAAGGTGCGCGGTTTGCGCGCGGGGGCGGACGACTACCTGCCCAAGCCCTTCGCCTTCGTCGAACTGCTCGCGCGAACGGAAGCGCTCCTCCGGCGCGCCCGGAACACGCCGTACGAGGGACTCTTCCGGGACGGCGCGCTCACGCTCGATCCCGTGGCGCACACGTGCCGGTGCGGGGCGCGGGCGCTCTCGCTCACCCCCAGAGAGTTCGACCTCCTGGCCTTCTTCCTCGGGCGGCGCAACGAAGCCCTCAGCCGTGAAGTGATCCATCGGGAGGTGTGGGGGCACGACTTCGACCGGGGCACGAACCTCATCGACGTATACGTGAACTACCTCCGCCACAAACTCGCCGAGGTCGGGTGCGCCGCGCGCATCGAGACGGTGCGGGGGGTCGGCTACCGGTACGTGCCTGCCGGGGAGGTCGCCGATGCCTGAGGCCGCCCCTCCCTCGCGCGCCGCCGCTCCCGTCGCGCGACCGTCGTTCCGGCGCCGGCTGCTCGGGCGCGTCGGCCCGACCCTCGTGCTCGTGCTCGCCGTGCTCTGCCTCCTGGTGTGGGGCATCGCCTATGCCACGCTCAACCACACCGCCAACGATCTCGTCGAACGCGAGATCGAAGAGGTGATCTCGGAGATCCTCACCCCCTCGGGTGCGCTCCTGGTGGACCGTTATTTCTGGGACGAACCGCATCATCTGTTTATCGAGCGTCGCTTCGATCCGCTCTTTCTTCAGGTCTTCGACGGGCAAGGACGCCTGCTGCGCGCCTCCAAAAACATCGAACGACTGTCGCCGCCCCACTATCCCGATCGGCTCCTGGACGTTTCCGGGACGATCCTGATCTCGAAGTTGCATCGCTTCCGGGTGGGGGAGATGGACCTGTATCACATCACGCGTCCGGTGGAAGGGCCGGACGGGCAGACGGTCGGCTACGTTCAGGTGGGCCGGTTCGTGCCGGACACCGCCTCGCTGCTGCGGCCCCTGGCCTTCTTCCTCGTCGGGCTCTTTCTCTTTTTCTCGATGGTGCTCCTCTGGCTCATAGGCGTCTCGGCGGGGCGGGTGCTTCGGCCCCTCGAACACATCACTGCCTTTGCGCAGTCGATCACCTCCCGGCAACTCGGCGCCCGCGTGGCCGTGCCGCCCGATGCCGACCGGGAGACGGCCCTTCTCGCCGACGTGATGAACGAGACGCTGGACCGGCTCGAAGACGCTTTCGAGGAGATGCGACGGTTCACGTCGAATGCGGCGCACGAGCTTCAGACGCCGCTCACGGTCTTGCGCGGGCACGTCGAGATCGCGCTTCGGCGGGCGCGGTCGCCGGAAGCCTACCGGGAGACGCTGCGCCTCCTCGACACCCGCCTCTCGGAACTGACGCGCACGGTGCGCGCGCTGCTCATGCTGGCCCGTCTCGATCGTTCCGACGCGCTGCCCACGGAGCGCGTCGACCTCGCGGCCCTCGTGCGGGAGGAGGGAGAAGCCTTCGCGCCCGGCGCCCGCGAAAGGGGGCTGGCGCTCACGATCGAGGCGAACGGGGAAGCCTGGGTCGACGGGCAGCCGGACCTGCTCCGTGAGATCGTGCGCAATCTGCTCGACAACGCGCTCAAATACACGACCGAGGGGCGCGTCGAGGTGCGGGTGACGGGCGGCGATCCGGTCGTTCTCTCGGTGGCGGACACCGGGCCCGGCATTGCGCCCGAATACACGCCGCTCGTGTGGAACCGGTTCTTCCGCGTGCCCGGCGTTCAGCGGGTGCAGGTCGGTGGGAGCGGCCTCGGCCTCTCCATCGTCCGGCAGATCGTGTTCCGCCATGGGGGCAACGTCTCGGTTGCTTCGGAGCCCGGCACGGGCGCGCGCTTCGACGTGATGCTGCCGGGTTGGAATTCAGGGAAATGAATGCGCTGAAATAAATCTCGATAAATCTGCGCAAACCCCGGACGGTTCTCACGGTTTTCTAATGCATCTCTCATCGTCCTCTCACGATCTTTGGCAGGGCGCACCGGTATATCCCGTGCGACGAATCGAACCAGGATCTTTACACGGGGATCATGAGAAAGACACGGATGGGTGCGAGGGTATGGGGGGGGTGGCTTCTCGCGCTGGGGCTTGCCGCATGCGGTGAGCCCACCGAGCCGCCGGTCACGCCTCCACCGCCTTCCTCTGCCGGAGTTTCCCTCACCGACGTCCGAGTGATCGAACTGACGCCCGAGCAGGCCGCCGAGCTTCGGATCGAGACGGACACGGTGCGGCTGCGGCCGCTGAGCTACACGGTCGCCCTCCCCGGCGAGGTCTATCCGGCGCCCGGCTTCTTCGCGCGGGTGAGCGCGCCCATCAGCGGGCGGGTGGTGCGGGTCACGGCGCACGAAGGCGAGCCCGTGCGGCGCGGGCAGGTGCTGCTCGAACTCGAAAGCCTCGAATTCGCGAACCTCGCCGCCGAATATCTCCAGGCTCGCGCGGAGGAAACGTACCGACGTGCGCAGGTCGAGCGGCTGGCCACGCTCGTGGAGAAAAAGATCAGCCCCCGCGCCGCGCTCGACAAGGCGCAGGCCGACCTCGCCCGCGCCGGCGCCGCCGTGAGCGCCGCCTACGCCCGGTTGCGCGCGCTCAACATCACCGAAGCGCAACTCGAAGCGTGGACGGCGGGGGAGACCACGCGTCCCGTGCTGCCGATCCACGCGCCCATCTCCGGCATCATCGATGCGCACGACATCGACCTGGGGCAGTCCGTGGAAGCCTATGCCCCGATGATGTCCATTCTCAACCCCGAGGAGGTGCTCATCAAAGGGTTCGTCTCGCCCGAAGACGCGCCCCTTTTGCGTCCGGGCGATCCCGTGCGAGTCGGCGGGCAGCCCTTCGAGCGCGAGGACCTTCGGGCCGCCGTCACCACCATCAACCCCGCCCTCGACCCGGCGAACAAGTCGGTGACGGTCAACATCCGCGTGAAGACGCGGCGCGGGTGGCCGAAGCCGGGCCAGAACGTGCGCCTCACCCTCCGCATCGGCTCCGATGCGCCGGCGATCCGGATTCCGCTGTCGGCAGTTGTGTATGAGGGGGAGCAGCCCGTCGTTTTCGTCAGGAAGCGCGAGACGACGTACGAGCGGAGGCCCATCACCGTCAGTCGCATCACGAGCGACGAAGTGATCGTGGGCGAGGGGCTGCGGGAAGGCGAGCAGATCGCCGTCTCCCAGTTGTTCAGCCTGAAAGCGATCGGCCGCTTCGAGCAATACGCCGAATAACACCGGGCTTTCTTCGGACGGCGCGCGTGTGCTCGTCTCCGGAAGCCGTTGTCCATCGAAAGAGACCATGCTCACCCGCGTCATAGATTTCAGCCTTCGTCACAAATACGTGGCGCTCTCGCTCGTGGCGCTGATGTCCTTCGGCGGCGTCGAGGCACTGATGCACCTGCCCATCAACTCGCTGCCGGACGTGACGCCCGTCCAGGTGCTCGTCATCACGAAGGCCGGGCGGTATTCGCCGTACGACGTCGAACGCCTCGTCAGCTTTCCCATCGAGACCACCATGAACGGCCTCCCGGACGTGAGAGAGGTGCGTTCGATCTCGCAGTTCGGGCTCTCGGCGGTTACCGTCGAGTTCGACGAGGGTACGGACATATATTTTGCCCGGCAGATGGTTAGCCAGCGGCTTCAGAGCGTCGTCGATGAGTTGCCGGAAGGCGTCTCTTCACCGCAACTCGGCCCCATTTCGACGGCGCTCGGCGAGATCTATCAGTACGTCGTCCGGGGAGACGGCCACTCGCTGACGGAACTGCGGACCATCCAGGACTGGCTCGTCGCACCCCAGCTCAAGACCGTGCGCGGGGTCACGGAAATCAACTCTTTCGGCGGGTTCGTCAAGCAATATGAGGTCGTGGTGCTTCCGGGCAAACTCCGGGTGTACGACATCGGACTCGGCGACGTGATCGAGGCGATCGACCAGAACAACAGCGTCTCCGGGGGCAATTATCTCGAACACAATCGGGAGCAGTACATCATCCGCGGCTTCGGGCAGATTCGGGATCTGGGAGACATCGAGGACATCATCGTCACCAAGCTTTCGGGGCGGCCCGTCTACGTGCGCGACGTGGCCGAGGTGCGGCTCGGACGGCAGCTCCGGCAGGGCGCCGTCACGCAGGATGGACGCGGGGAGATCGTCACGGGCATCGTCATGATGATCCGGGGCGGCAACGGCCGCGAGGTCATCCGGGCCATCGAGGAGAAAATCGAGGAGGTCAACGCCGGACTCCCCGAAGGCGTCCGTGTGGAGAAGTTCTACGATCAGTCCGACCTGGTCGACCGCACGACGCACACGGTCGCGACGAACCTGGTCGAGGGGGGCTTTTTCGTCATCGCGGTGCTCTTGCTCCTGCTCGGAGAGATCCGGGGGGCGCTCATCGTGGCTTCGGTGATCCCGCTCTCGATGCTCTTCGCGTTCATCGGCATGCGCGAGCTCGGACTCGCCGCCAACCTCATGAGTCTCGGCGCGATCGACTTCGGCATGGTCGTCGACGGCTCGGTGGTGATGATCGAAAACATGGTGCACAAGCTTCAGGAGAACGACGGCAAGCGGCCGGTCGTCCTCGTGCTCCGGGAAGCCGCGCACGAGGTGGCCCGGCCGATCTTTTTCGGCGTGCTCATCATCCTGATGGTCTACGTCCCGATTGCCACGTTCCAGGGGATGGAGGGCATCCTCTACCGCCCGATGGCGATCACCGTGGCGACGGCGGTCTTCGGCTCACTCCTGCTCGCGCTCGTCTACGTCCCGGCGATGGCGGCCGTCATTTTCAGAAGGGGCGTGCGGGTGCGGAAGAATTACGTGCTCGACCGGATGCTGCCCCGCTACCGACGCTTCCTCGAAAAAAGTCTCGATCGGAAGTGGGCGGTCATCGGCGCGTCGCTCGTCGTCTTTGCGCTCTCGATGGCCGTCATACCCCTGCTCGGCACCGAGTTTCTGCCGGAGCTCGACGAAGGCTCGATCTTGATCGAGGAGGTGCGGATGCCGAGCGTGACGCTCGAAGAGTCCGTCCGGAACGCCGACCGGCTGGCGGGACAACTCGTCGCGAACATTCCCGAGATCGCCACGGTGGTTCCAAAGACGGGGCGCTCGGACCTGGCCAACGACTGGATGGGCGTGCATCAGACCGACGTATGGGTGATTCTCAAGCCCCGCGATCAGTGGCGCAAGGGCATGACGAAAGCGCGTATCATTGAAGAGATACGACCTTTTTTGACCTCCGAGCCGGGGCTTTCCTACAATTTCACGCAGCCGATCGCCATGCGCGTGGACGAACTGACGAGCGGCGTCAAGTCCGACGTGGCGGTGAAGGTCTACGGCGAAGACCTCGACGTGCTCAATCGCATCGGCGAGGAGATCACGCGCATCCTGCCGGACCTTCCGGGGACGGACAACTTCTTCCTCGAACAATCCATCGGGCAGCCATACCTGAACATCGAGATCGATCGCAAGGCTATCGCGGCGTACGGACTAAACGTGCAGGACGTGCAGCAGATCATCGAGGCGGGCATCGGCGGGCAGACGGCAGGCGAGGTCTTCGAGGGGCAGCGCCGGTACGACATCACCGTGCGCTATCCCGAGCACCTGCGCCGCACGTTCCGGGACCTGATGAATGTGCCCGTGCACCTGCCCGGCGGCGACGACGTTCCGCTGAGTCGCCTTGCCAAGATCACGGCGCAGGAGGGGCCGCGCGAGATCGCTCGGGAGAACGGGTGGCGGCGCGTCGTGGTGGGGGCCAACCTGAAAGACATCGACATCGGCACGTACGTGGCCAACCTGCAAAACGCCATCGAGGAGCGTCTGGACGTCCCGCCCGGCAACTTCATCGAATACGGCGGGGCGTTCGAAAACCAACAGCGCGCCATGCGCCACCTCTACGTGGTGGTTCCGCTCTCGCTGTTCATCATCCTCGGGCTGCTTTACCTCATGTTCGGTCAGATGCGCTATGCGTGGCTCATCTTCCTCAACCTCCCGTTTGCGCTCTCCGGCGGCGTCTTTCTGCTCTTCGCGCGGGGATTGTATCTGTCGGTCTCGGCGAGCATCGGCTTCGTGGCGCTCTTCGGGGTGGCGGTGCTCAACGGCATCGTGCTCGTCTCTCACCTGAACGAGCTCCGTCGTCGAGGTCTCTCCGTACGGGAGGCGACGATCCGGGGCAGCGCCGACCGGCTCCGCCCGGTGCTTATGACGGCGCTCGTGGCAAGCCTCGGCTTCATCCCGATGGCCTTCAACGTCGGACCCGGCTCGGAGGTGCAGCGGCCCCTGGCGACGGTCGTCATCGGCGGCCTCATCACGGCGACGCTGCTGACGCTCCTCGTCCTCCCGACGATTTACAACTGGCTCGAAAGCGACGCGCACGTGCCGGGGCGCGAAGACCCGTTCCGGGAAGTGGACCTCACCGATCAGACGCAAGGAGCAGGCGCATGATGAAGGACGGCTTTTTCACTTCGACGACCGATCTCGGCGCGCGGCGGATGCTGCTCGCGCTCATCTGGCTCCTTCCCGCCGCCGGAACGCTTCATGCCCAGGCGCCGGAAGTGGGGCCGGAACTGCGGGTGTACGACGCCATCGAGACGGCCCTGGCGAACAACCCGTTCCTCAACCGGAAACGCCGTCAGGTGGAAATGCAGCAGGGCGAACGGTGGACGGCCTTCGGGATCCATGCCCCGGAGATCACCTATTTCCGGGAAGGGATTCCCACCGGCGGCGGCGGCGGGTTCACGGAACAACGGTGGGGCGTTTCGCAGACGATAGACTTCCCGCTCCAGAGCTATTTTCGGGTGCGTCGGATCGATACACAACGCGAAGCGCGCACCCTCGAGGTCGAAGACGCGGTGCGGACCGTTCGGGCCGCCGTCAAACGGGCCTACACCGATCTGGTCTATTCGCTCGAACTCGTGCGCCTGCGGCGGGAGGAAGTGAGCCTCATGGAGGACCTCATGCGCGCCGTCCGGACGCGGATGGAGGTGGGCGAATCCGCCGAGATCGACCTGATGAAAGCCGAGATCGAGCATGCCGAGGCGCAGAACAAGCTGGCCGAAGCCGAGAAGGTGCTTCACACCTCCCGCTACGTCCTCTTCCGCGTCATCGGGCTGGATCCGGACGAGCAGAGCTATGCCATTCGCTTCCCCGACACGCTCGGGTTTTTTCCGGTCGAGATCGATCAGGCATCGGTGCTGGCGCGCTTGAAGGCCCAGCCGGCGCTTCTGGCCGCGGACCGGGACCTGGAGGCGGCGAGGGTCCGGCTCAAAGAGGAGAAAAGCGCGCTTTTACCCCGGCTAAATTTTCAGTACTATCCCCAGGATTTTGGCCGTGGGTATCGAAATTTCGGATTTCAGGTCGGGTTCACCGTGCCGCTCTGGTTGCCTTTCAACCACAGGGGGCGGATCGAGACGGCCCGGGCACAGGAGCAGGACCAGGTCTGGCGCAGGCAGGACGTGTTGCTCCGGATGAAAAACGATATCGAGCAGGCGTGGCACAACTATGACACGAGTCTCCACACGATCCGACGGTATCAGCAGGTGGTGCGCCGCCGCTCCGCCGAGTTGATGCGCCGCACCCGAGAGGGCTACCGCCTGGGAGAACTCGACCTGCTCACGCTCCTCGATACCCAGCGCACGTATCTCAACAGCCAGAAACGCTATTACGACGTCCTTCATGAGTACTACCGCAACCTCATCGAACTCGAACGCTTTACCGGAGAGGACATCGTTTATAACTCGGAGTACATGTCGAAATAACCCCTGGAGGTCGCAATGAATGCCGCCCAAATACACCTGCTTCTGAACCACATTCCAATTCTCGGCATCCTCTTCGGGACCGTTTTGCTTGCCTTCGCTCTGTGGCGAAAGAAACCCGAGATGGTGCGTCTGAGCCTTGCGCTTTTCGTCTTCACGGGTCTCGTGGCGATAGCCGTTTACTTTTCCGGGGAGGGAGCGGAGGAACTCGTCGAACATGGGCCGGGGGTCTCGGAAAGTCTCATCGAAGCGCACGAAGATGCGGCGCTCTTCGCGTTCATCGCGGCCCTCGTGCTCGGGGTGGCGTCGCTGGCGGCCCTGTTCCTGCAGAGCCTGCACCGGCGCCTGGCACCGGTGGCGCTCGCGCTCGCCGTCGTGACGAGCGGCCTCATGGTATGGACGGGCTCGCTCGGCGGAAAAATCAACCATCCGGAGATTCGCGCGAACACGACATCCGTTTCGACTTCAGACGACGATGCCGATGAAAATCATGCGGAACCGGATCATGAAGACTAGCGTATTTGAAAAAGTCATTTCTGTACTTTTTTTCGAATAAAAAACTGATCACTCTTCGGGGTATGGAGTCGCTTTTTCCGGAGAGCTCAACCCTTAAAAAAATACTGGAGGTTGCATCATGGCAGATACACTAACCCAGAACGGAACCACGACGGCGCACGGGCAGACGATCCAGTTTCCCCGTCTGAACGAACCCGCGCCCGACTTCGAAGCGCCCACGACGCACGGCGTCCGGAGGCTTTCCGATTACAAGGGCCGCTGGCTCGTGCTGTTCTCACACCCGGCCGACTTCACGCCTGTGTGCACGACCGAGTTTCTGGGCTTCTCGAAGCACTACGAAGAGTTCCAGGCGATGAACTGCGACCTGCTCGGACTCTCCATCGACAGCAATTATTCCCACCTGGCGTGGGTCCGCAACATCAAGGAGAAGTTCGGCATCGACGTGCCCTTCCCGATCATCGCCGACCTCTCGATGAACGTCGCGAGTAAGTATGGAATGGTGCAGCCCGGCGCGAGCGACACGGCGGCCGTCCGAGCCGTCTTCGTCATCGACGACAAGGGCATCCTCCGGGCGATGATCTACTATCCGCTCACCAACGGCCGTGCGATTCCCGAGGTGCTGCGCCTGGTCAGGGCGCTCCAGACGACCGACCAGTACGGCGTCGCCACGCCCGAAGGCTGGCATCCCGGCGACAAGGTGATCGTGCCCCCGCCGGCGACTGCCGAGGAAGCCGAGGCGCGGATGCACGAGGGCTACGAGTGCGTGGACTGGTACTTCTGCAAAAAGGAACTGCCGCTCTGAATCCGGACGAACCGGGCGAAGAGGGCGGGGGCGCTTCGGCGTCTCCGCCTTTTTTCGTTGGCGCCCGTCCGACCCGGCTATTGTGGGAGTTTCCCCGACAGCATTTTTCCGCGAAAACACGGCAAAGGGCGGGATAACATGCCGTTATCCTAGAAGGGTGCACGTTTGCCTGACAGTATCCGGAATCGTGTCATGGAAAACCTCGATGATCCCTGGATGGTCCGTGAGGAAGACTTTCCCTGGCGGGGGACTGCAGAAGAACGCTTCAAGTTTCTTCTAAATTACGCGGTGCTGGCGCCCTCGGGACACAACACGCAGCCGTGGCTCTTCAAGATCGCCGGGGATGAACTGGAGCTGTATGCCGACCGAACGCGCGGGCTGGCCGTCCTCGACCCGGAAGACCGCGAACTCATCATGAGTTGCGGGGCGGCGCTCTTCAACCTTCGGATCGCCATGATCCACTATGGCTTCGTGCCCGTGACGCACACTTTCCCGGAGCTCGACGACCCGGACCTGCTGGCCTTTGTGCGCTTCGGGTCCGGGCGCGAGGCGTCCGTGGAAGATCACCGGCTTTTCATGGCGATCAAGAAGCGGCGGACGAACCGGCGGCCCTTCGAGCCGAGACCCATACCGGAGGCGGACCTGGGGGCGGTGCAGGAGGCGGCGGCGCGGGAAGGCGCGCAGCTGCACGTGATCCGGAAACGGGCGGACCGGGAGCGCCTGGCCGACCTGATCGCGGAGGGCGACCGGCGGCAGGCGAGCGATCGTCATTTCCGCCGGGAGCTGGCCTCATGGGTCCATCCCGGGCGAAGCCACAGCCGCGACGGGATTCCCGGCTATGCTCTGGGGCGCTCCGGGCCCGGCGCATACGCCGAACCTCTCATAATTCGCACCTTCGACTGGGGCCGAGGGCGGGCCGCCCGGGATCGGCAACTCGCCGAAGGCTCTCCCGCGCTGCTGGTCCTCAGCACCGGCGCCGACACGCCGCCCGCCTGGCTGACTGCCGGACAGGCGCTCGAACGGGCCCTGCTCCGCGCCACGGATCTGGGGCTGTACGCCTCGTTCCTCAATCAGCCCGTGGAAGTGGATGCGCTCCGCACCGAGGTGCGCAAGTTGATCGGAGGCGAGCGTCAGCCGCAACTGGTGCTCCGGATGGGCTATGGACCGAGCGTGCGAGCGACTCCGCGCCGGGCCGTGCATGAAGTGTTGCTCCGCCAGAGATATCATTAGTCAAAGACCTTTTTCTGCCGAAACCACGTCCAGACGAGGTGAACTCATGAGCGTCCGCAAACTAGAGAAAGAAGCGTGGGAAGCGTTTTTCGATCGGTTCTCCCGGGAGATGATCCAGAACAAGCGGGTCGATTATGCCGAGATTCAGGTGCTTTCGCCGGAGATCGGCACGCAGCCGGAGACGAAGTGGCTGCCCCTCATCGGCATTACCTACGATCCGAAAGACGACCTCCTGGAGATCGCCGTCGAAAACCTCGACCACCTCATCTATCATCCCGTCGAGATTTATGTAGATGAGCAGGACGGGCGGATCAACAGCCTGTCCATCACGCAGAAGGACGGGCGGAAAGAGATCGTCGAGCTTCGATGACGGCGGCGGGCTGAAGGAGCCCGGGACGCGGGAATCGGGCCGGGGCGGAGATCCGGGCGAGGGTCTTTTTTTCCTGCGCCTGGCGTGATGGTATCGTTTTCATTATCTTCGTTCGCGGCTGATCACCGAGGCCGTTCCGAAGCCCTCACGCTCACCCGAAGCCCCTCGTCTATGCAACTCGTCGCGGCTGACTGGATCGTTATTGCAGCCTATGGAGTGATCACGCTTGCGCTCGGTCTGTGGTTCACCGGCAGGGCAGGACAGAGCATCGAAGAGTATTTCGTGGCGGGGCGCACCTTGCCGTGGTGGCTGGCGGGCACGTCCATTGCCGCCACATGGTTCGCCTCCGACGCGCCGCTGGCGGCCGCCTCACTCGTCCGGCAGCAGGGGATCTACGCGAACTGGCTGTGGTGGTACGAGGCCGCCGGCATCATGCTGCTGGTGTTCTTCTATGCCAAGCTGTGGCGGCGGGCGGAGGTCATCACCGACGCCGAGTTCATCGAGCTCCGGTACGGCGGGCGTTCGGCCTCGGCGCTGCGGGGCTTTACGGCCATCTATCAGGGCGTGTTGCGGAACTGTGTCATCATGGGGTGGGTGATGCTCGCCATGGTGAAGTTCAGCCGCATCCTCCTCGGCTGGGGACCGGTGCTCACCCTCACCGTGTGCGTCACGATGGCGCTCGTATATACCATCGCTTCAGGCCTCTGGGGCGTCGTGGCTACGGATTTTCTCCAGTTTTCCGTCGGCATCATCGGGTCCTTCATCCTGGCCGGCATCATCCTCTATGAAGTCGGCGGACCCGTCGAGATGGTGCGGCAAATAAGCGCCCTCTCGGACGCCCCGGCGGGCGCGCTCGACCTCGTGCCGAACCCCGCGCACATCAGCCCGCTCGAGTTTTTCTCCTACCTCTGTCTGATCCTCGTGCTCTGGACCCGGAGCGGGCACGACGGTTATATGGCCCAGCGCCTCTTCGCCACCAGGGACGACAAGCAGGCGACGTTGACCGCGCTCTGGTTTGCCTTCGCCGGAACGCTCATGACGTGGCCGTGGATCATCGCGGGTCTGGGTTCGCTCATCATCCTTCCGGTCGACGGCGCCGTGGCGCATCTGGCCGCCGATCCCGAACTCGCCTATCCGATGATGATTGCGAAGATGATGCCGGCAGGGTTGCGGGGATTGCTCGTGGCGGCTTTCCTCGCAGCGTTCATGAGCACGATGGACACGCACCTGTGCTGGGGCGCTTCGTACCTCGTCACGGACGTGTACAAACGCTTCCTTCGAAAAAATGAGACGGCTCGCCACTATGTGCTGGCCTCTCGCGTCGCGGTGGTCATCCTCGTCGTCATCGCGGCGCTGACGGCATGGCAGATGGAATCCATTGAACGGGCGTGGATCTATATCATCGAGTTGACGGCGGGTATGGCGATGGTGCTGCTGCTCCGATGGTACTGGTGGCGCGTCAACGCGTGGGCGGAGATCAGCGCGATGATCGGATCCGTGGCCATCGCCAACGGTTTTCTCGCGGCGCGGCTCCTCGAAAAGATCGGCCTGCTGCCCGACGCGGTCGTGCAGGCAGTCGATACGTTTTATGGCGAAGAATACAACTTCATCCGGGCCGTCTTCATCCTCCTTTTTTGCACCTTCGTCTGGGTGGTGGTCGCGCTGAAGACGAAGCCCGCACCGGACGAAAAACTTGACCATTTTTACCGGAAAGTGCGTCCCGGCGGGTGGTGGGGGCCGGTCGCCGCCCGGTGTCCGGAGGTGCAGGCGGACATGACGGCATCGCAAAAGTGGATGGGCTGGTTCCTCGGCGTGCTCTTCATCTATTCCGCCCTCCTGGGGGTCGGATACCTCGTCCTGGGCAAACCGCTCGTGGGCATTCTCCTCATCGCCTTCTCGACGCTGAGCGCCCTGGGCACCATCCGCATCGCCCGGACCGCGCACCTGGCTTCATGAGCCTCATCGTCGCTTTCCGGCACTAACCTCATCATGCTATGAAGCTCAAAATCGTCCTCGTAGGAGCCGGCAGTCGGGAGTTCGGCCCGGCGACCATCCGCGACATCCTCCTCAGCGATCCCGTATGCGCCCGCGACCTCGAAATCACGCTCATGGACGTGAGCGAAAAGGGCTTGCCCGCCATGCATCGCTACGCGGAAGCCGTGGCCGAACGGCTCGGGCGCTCGCCAAAGATCACGCACACGACCGACCTGGAGGTCGCGCTCGACGGCGCGGACTTCGTGGTGACGGCCATAGAGATCCGGCGCTATTTCTACTGGGCGATGGACTTTCACGTGCCGCGCAAGCATGGTTTCCGACAGATTTACGGGGAGAACGGGGGGCCGGGGGGGCTCTTTCATGCGCTCCGAAACATGGGGCCAACGCTCGAGATCGCCCGGGCGATGGAACGCGTCTGTCCCGACGCCTGGCTGCTCAACTATACGAACCCGCTCACCAAACTCTGCGAAGCGATCACCCGCCTCTCTTCGGTGAACCTCGTCGGGCTGTGTCACGGCGTCTTTCAGGGGATGGGGCAGGTGGCGCACTTCCTCGGTATGGACGTGGCGGATCTCGACGCGCGTGCCTCGGGGCTGAACCACTTTACGTGGTTTCAGTCGCTCCGTCACCGGAAGACGGGCGAGGACCTTTACCCGAAGCTCCGCGAGCGCGAGCGGGCGGCGCACTGGCTGGCCGAGTGGGACGAGATCGCCCTCAGCCGCATTCTTTTCCGCGTCTACGGGTTGTACCCCTCGCCCGGCGCGAACCACATCGGCGAGTACCTCCGATGGGCGGAGGAATTCCTCGGGAGCAGCCTCCTTCAGTTTTTCTACGATCCCGTCGGGGGGCATCCGTGGGAGACGGGCGAGGTGCCCACGTGGATCTATAACCTCCAGGAGCACCCCACCGACGTGCCGCTCTTTCCCGAACGTCCCTTGCCGCGCCTGCGCCCGGATCGAAGCGCGCTCACGGCGGAGGGGCCGGTCGAAGCATCCGGCGAACTTGCCGTCCCGATCATCGAGGGTGTTTTCTGCGGCGAGCCGCGCGAGCTCGACGCCGTCAACGTGCCGAACCGGGGCTACGTGCCGGGGCTGCCGGAGGGCGCCGTGGTCGAGACGCCCGCCCGCGCCGACGGCGAGGGGCTGCACCCGACGCCGATGCCCCGGCTGCCCGAAGGCGTGCTCGGCCTGCTCCATCCGCAGACGAGCATCAACCGGCTGCTCGTCGAGGCTTTCGAGGAACGGTCGAAGAACAAGCTTCTCCAGGCGCTTCTGCTCGAACCCACGTGCCATTCGTACCGCGCCGCGGTCAACCTCATCGACGAGATGTGCGCGCTCCAGAAGGACGTGCTCCCGCCGCTCACGTGGTGAGCCTCGACGCGGACATCACTGCTCCGGCTCCAGCACCACCGGCGGGCCGACGATCACGTGCGGCTGCGTGTAATAGTTGAACAGCTCTTTCGCGAGTTGCGCCGTCATCCGGTCGCCCTCGAAGGTGGCCGGGCCGTAGTGATCCATGAGCGCGGCAAGCGTGACGAGCTGGATCGTGGGCGACTCCTCGAACGTCACGCGATTGCGTATCTTCTGCATGGCGTCCTCGTCACCGATGGCGTGGAGGGTCGCCAGCGCGAAGAGGCGGTTCCGTTCGTCCTGCTCGTTCTCGTATATCTCGAGCAGTTTCGGGACGGCCGCCTTGAGGTCGAGCGCGTGGCCGTAGAAGCTGGCGAAATAGGCCAGGTGCTGCATGGCCGCCGCCCGCACGTCGGGATCCGGAGAATCGAGTTCCTTCGTCAATTGCTCCCCGACGTATTTGGCCCACACGGGCACGCGCACGGCGAGGGTGTCCGGGGTTACCTGCGCCTCGGCGCTCCCGGTTCCGAGCGTGAAGACAAGCAAGAGGAGGAAAAAGAACTGGCTCAACGTTCTCATGGCATACCTCACAACGAGAATGATTGTCGATAAACGGTAGAAATCGTTGTGGCGGAGTCCGGGTGTTCCGCCGGTCATGAGGCGCAAAGACAAACACTATGCCCGTGCAAAAATGACAGGGTGCGCCCGGCGAGAACCAGGTTTTGAGGCGCCGGAATGACAGCGGGGCGATTATCGCAGCCCCATCACGACGAACTTGAGGAGGAAGTCGTGCAGGAGGTGGTCCACCTCCGTGGTCTCGGCGAGGGAGTCGAGCACGCGTTGGAAGGTCTCGTCGTCGGGCATCTCCTCCCGGTAATACTCGCGATAGGTGATGAGTCGTTCGCGCTCCCGCCGAGAGTCGAGTTCGCTGTGGAACTGGGTGCCGTAGACGGCTTTGCCCCGGATGCGAAAGGCTTCGTTCGGTTGAGAGGCGTTAAAAGCCAGCTCTACGGCGGCATCGGGGAGTTCGGAGACGCGGTCGTGATGGCCCATGTTGGCGCGGAAGGCGTGGGGGAAATCGCGGAAGAGGGTATCGCGTTTTCCTGCCTCGGTGAGTTCCACGTAATGACAGCCCATTTCGGCCCGGTCGCTGTCGTGGATGACCGTTCCGCCGAGCGCGCGTGCGATGATCTGATGCCCCCAGCACGAGCCGAACGTGGGGAAGTCGCGCTCGGTCACGGTGCGGCACAGCGCGAGCAGGTCTTCCATCCACGGATAGTCTTTCGTCGCGGAAAACTCGCCCGCGCCGCCAATCATCAGGGCGTCGTTGTCCTCGAGCAATTCCTCGTGGATGTGGTCGCGCACGACGTTGGCGGAGCGAAGCTGATCGGGGCGGAGCCGGCATCGTTCGAGGAAGCACTCCTGCTCCTGTCGCTCCATCTCTTCGGACGAACGCGCCTGTATCAATAGCACTTTAATGTCTTCGAAAGCTCGGGGCATGAGGGAGAAATATACGACCCGTCTCCGCGATCACAGATATCGTTTCAGGCCGGGGGTGTTTGGTTCGGGAAGGGAGGGGGTGTGAACGTCAAAGTTACGAAGCCTGGTCGATGAGGTCGGTGAATTCATGGCGCAAAAGGCGGTAGAGCCGGTGCAGCGGGAGGCCCATGACGGTGAAGAAGTCGCCGTGGATGCGGGGAATGAAGAGCGCGCCGGTGTCGTCCTGAATGCCGTAGGCGCCGGCCTTGTCGAGCGGCGAGCCGGTGGCCACATAGGCCGCGATCTCGTCGTCGCTCAGGGGAGCGAACGTCACGTGGGTTGCTTCGTGCGCGACGCGGCTCCGCCCCGTGGACGGATGGACGAGCGCGATGCCGGTGAAGACGGTGTGGGTGCGGCCGCTCAGCCGCCGGAGCATCGCCCGAGCCTCGGCGGCTGAGCGGGGCTTGCCGAGCACGTCGTCGTCGAGCACGACGAGGGTGTCGGCTCCGAGCGTGAGCGCCTCCGGATGGAGCCGGGCGATGGGCTCGGCTTTCTCCCGCGCGAGCGTTTCGACGATCTCCGACGGGGGGACGCCCTCCGGCAGGACTTCTTCGGCGGGGTTGGGGTGGACCGTGAACGTCAGCCCGAGTTGTTCGAGGAGCCGTTTGCGCCGGGGCGAGCCGGAGGCGAGGACGAGGGGGACGTTGAGGCGCATGGGAAAGGGGTGAAGCGGGTGGTCAGGGGCGAGGGCGTTCCTTCCGGAGGCGCATGCGGCGCGTCTCGAGGAAGGTCAGGGCGGTGAGGAGGAGGGCGACGAAAAGGGCGAGCGGAGTCACGAGGTCTCCGTGGCGGGCGAAGAAGGTCTCACCCGAGCGGAGAGGGACGAGCGTCGTTCGGGCTGATCGTTCCATCCATCCGGTCTCGAACCGGGCCACGCCGTCAGCCCCGATGAGGCCGCTCACTCCCGTCACGCTGACCTGCACGAGGGCCCGCCGCGTCTCGAGGGCGCGGAGCTTCGTGAAGGCAAAATGCTGGCGGTACCCGGGCGTCCGGCCCCACCATCCGTCCTGCGTGATCGTCGCCAGAAAATCCGCCCCTTGTTCGATGTACGACCGCGCGGGGTTCCCGAAGATGCTCTCGAAGCAGATGAGCACGCCGAAGGTCAGGTCGCCGGCGTGGAGCACGCGGGGGGACGCGCCGGGGCGGTAGCCGGAGACGCCGCCCGCCGGCGCCGAAAGCGAGCGGAGCCACGGGAAGCGGTCGGAGAAGGGCACGTATTCGGCGAACGGAACGAGGCGCACCTTGTCGTACCGGTCCGGTCGGCGGTGTGGGCGGAAGAGGAGCGCCGAGTTTTGATAGGCGTCGCCGGCGGGCGCCAGGGTCACGGCTCCGGTGAGGAGCGCCGCGTCGTGCCGCTCGACGAACGCCTGCAGCCTTGCGTAGAGCGAGTCTCGGCGGGAGGCGTCCGGGAAGACGGGGAGCGCCGTCTCGGGCCAGACCACGAGGCGGGGCCGAAGCGCGGCCTCGGCGAAGAGCGGCTCGGTGAGGGCCAGGAGCGTTTCCACCCGCGCGGCGTCGTGGACGTCGGCCCACGCGCGCGGCGGGAGCGCGGGCTGCACGAGACCCACGGCGGCGTATCCGTCCGGGGGCGGGAGGCTCGCCCGTCGCCACTGGCTGAAGGTGAAAGGCAAGGCGAGCAGGAGGGCGAGGGCCGCCCACGGCGCGCGGCGGGAGGCGCGGGGACGGACGAGCGCGAAGACGGCCAGGTTGAGGAACCATACCCAGAGCGAAAGGCCCGGCGTGCCCGTCCATTCGGCAAACTGGTTGAAGCGGAACGCCTCTGCCTGCGTGTGGCCCACGAGCGACCACGGAAATGCGAACGGTCCCCGGCTGAGGGCCCCTTCCATCACGAGGAAGAACGCGACGAGAGCCGTGAGCCCCGCGCCGCGACCGAGCCGCCTCCGCACGAGCGCCGACGCGCCCACCGGCAACGCCATGATCAACGGCAACGCGAGAATCGGCGTGACGGAGACGAGCGCGGTCTCGGGCAGGGCGTGCAGGAGCGGCCAGGAGAATGCGACGGCGTACGTGATCAGAAACGCAAGATAGGCTTCGAGAAGCATCCGGCTCCCCGACGGCGCCTGATCCCACCGGCGCAGGAGCGGCACGAAAGCGACCCACGCGAGGAAAGGGAAGGGCAGCGGCGGGAAGCTCAGGCCGAGGGCAAGACCGGTGAGGAGGACGGGGGATCGGGCGATATTTCGAAGGGAGGTCAAGCAGTCGGGGTTCGCAGGGAGAGCGCCCGGCATTCTTCGCCGGTCATCTTCATTTGACAGACGAGCGACGGCGGAGTAATTTGCGGACGCTTCGTTCTATCGTCAAAACCACCGGCATGATCGTTCTCGCCATTTGCAATCACAAGGGCGGCACGGGGAAAACCACCTCGACCATCAACCTGGCCGCCGCTCTGGGGCTGAGCGGATACCGCACCCTCGTCATAGACCTCGACCCCCAGAGCTTTCTGACGCGGATGGTGGGATTGCCGGAACCGCCGGTGGAAGGTTCGTCGCTCATGCTCTTCGATCCCGAGTGCACGCTCAAGGATCTGCCCGTCCAGAAACGGAATGCGTTCGACGTGCTCCCGTCGTCCAGCATGCTTTCGAAGGCCATGCGCAAGCTGAACAAACCCACCGACGTGCTGTGGGTCAAGGAGGCTATCGAGGGCGCGCCGGACTATGACGTCATCCTCTTCGACACCGCCGCCGCCATCACCGTGTACAGCCTCAACGCCCTCGTGGCGAGCCGGCACGTGCTCATTCCCGTCATGCCCGAATACCAGCCGGTCCTCGGGGGCGAGCAGACGTTCCAGACGGCCATGATGGTGCGCGAGAAGCTCAACCCGACCCTCCACCCGCCCCATTTCCTCTTCACGATGGTCGATGCCCGAAAGCGGAATCATCACGCGTATCGGCAGTATCTCCGCGGGCGGTACGGGGACCGGGTGATGAACGCCATTATCCGGACGAGCACGAGCCTCTCCGTCACCCACGACGACGGCTCGACCGTCTTCGAACACGCTCCGCACAGTCGGGGCGCTCATGATTATGCCAACGCCGCCGACGAACTGCTCCGGCTGATCGCGCCGGAGCAACTCGCGGAGACGCCCCGCATCGAGCCGGACGATCCGAGCCACGGCCCCTGGAAATCCATAACGCACCTCGGCTAATGAAGCGCACGCTCTCCCTCTTTTTTTTGCTCGTCCTCTCGGGGGGCGTGGTCTATGTTCTTTCGACGCCCGTCGCCGGGATCCCGGCGCTCGGGGAACTCCTCGATCCGCTCGACGGCCTCTATCGCACGGCGCGGCACGCGGAGCTTCCGCCGGAGCAGACCCTCGATCTCCCGTCGCTCGAAGGTCCGGTGACGGTCCTCCGCGACGCGCGCGGCGTGCCTCACATCTTCGCCGAGAACGACCACGACGCCATCGTCGCGCACGGATACGTCACGGCCCAGGACCGGCTCTTTCAGCTCGACTTCATCCCGCGTGTGGCCGCCGGGCGACTTGCGGAGGTCTTCGGGCCTTCCTCGCTGGAAACGGATCGCTTCCTCCGGCGCACCGGCATGGAGTGGGGCGCGCAGCGGGCCCTCGACGCCATCATGGCCCAAGGCGGCGTCGAGCGTGACATCGTCTCGTGGTACGCCGACGGCGTCAACGCCTACCTCGACCGGCTCGACGACAGGGACCTCCCCTTCGAATTCCGGCTCCTCGGCTATCGGCCCGAACGGTACGGCCCGATCCACGCGATCCGGCTGCTTCAGTACATGAACTTCGACCTCTCGTATCGGACCGACGATCCGGGGTACGCGGCGCTGGCGCGGGAGATGGCTCCCGAAGACTATGCGATGCTCTACCCCCGGTTTTCGCGGCTCTACAAACCCATCGTGCCCGAAGAGGCATCGTCCGCTTCGCTCGTTCCCCCCGGGGAGCCGCCGGCGCACGTGCGCGGTGCGGCCCGGACGATGGCGCGCATGGAGGCGCGGGCGGCCGCTCTGCGGGGGACCTTCGCGGAGGGGTTCATCGACGGAAAAGGGTCGAACAACTGGGCCGTCAATGGCGGGCGCTCGGCCACGGGCATGCCGATCCTTGCCGGAGACATGCACCTCTCGCTCACCCTCCCGGCGATCTGGTACGAGGTGCACCTCGTCACGCCGGAGATGAACACCTACGGGGTGGCCGCGCCGGGCTCGCCGCTGCCCGTCGAAGCCTTCAACGAGCGTCTCGGCTGGGCCTTCACGAACACCGGCTCCGATCAGATCGATCATTATGCCCTCGATCTCGACGAGACGGGCCTCCGGTACCGCTTCGAAGACGGCTACCGCGACCTCGAAGTGGTGATCGACACGATCCGCGTCAAAGGCGAGCCGCCCGTGCTCGACACGCTGTACTATGCCCACTGGGGGCCGGTCACGAAAGACGCCGACGGCGCGGTGGCGACGCAGTGGACGGCGCATTTCCCGAGCCACACCCTGGGGGCGCTCTGGGGCATGAACCACGCGCGCGACTATGCCTCGTTCGAGGAGGCGCTCCGGCGGTGGGACACCCCCATGCAAAACATCCTGTACGCGGGAAAAGACAGCGTCATCGCCATACGCTCGACCGGCTTCCTGCCGATCCGGAAAGGCGGTCACGGCATGGGGCTGCTCGACGGCGCCTCGGACGCCTACGCCTGGACGGGGCGCGTGCCGTTCGAAGCGCTCCCGCACGCCATCGATCCCGCGCGCGGCTACCTCACCTCGACCAACCAGCAGCCCGCCGGTCCCGACTATCCGTACTACCTCGGTCACGACTGGCGCTCGGCCTATCGCTCGCTCCGCATCGACGCGCTCCTCCGGGGCAAGCCCGCGCACACGGTGGCGGACATGAAGGCGTATCAGGCCGACGTGCACGCCGTTCAGCGCGACCTCTTCGTGCCGCTCATCGACACGCTCTCCGGCCTCGCGCCCCGCGCCGACACGCTCCGCGCCCTGCTCGCGCGATGGGACGGCGACACCTCCGTCGATCGCACGGAGCCCATCATCCTCGACGATTTCCTCCGGGCGCTTCGGGGGCTCGCGTGGGACGAGCCGGTCTTCGAAGGACGGCGCAAACCCGCCGAGGTGCGGCTGTATCTCCTCCTCAAGGAGCGCCCCGCCTCGAAGTGGCTCGACGTCGCGGCGACGCCCGAGCGGGAACGGGCCGCCGACCTTCTCCGCATGGCGCTCGACTCGACGGTCGTCGCGCTCGAACGCGAGGCCGGCTGGGGCGCCGAACGCTGGCGGTGGGGCGATCATCACAAAGTGCTTTTCCGGCACCTCACGCAGAGCGCAGCCCTCCGGCCCCTCTGGCGCGGGCCGTACGAATATCCCGGCTTTGCCGCAACGCTCTCGCCCGCCGGAGCGCGCATGACCACCCACAGCGCGAGCTGGCGCGTCATCCTCGATTTCTCGCAGACGCCGCTTCGCGCCTACGGCGTCTTCCCCGGCGGCCCGAGCGGCAACCCGTTCAGCTCCCTCTACGACGCACAGATCGCCGACTACGTCGGGTTCCGGTATTATGACCTGCTTCGTCCCGCCCGTCCCGAAGACCTCGGCGAGGGGCAGCGTCGCGCGCGCCTGACGCTTCGGCCCGCCGGGAGCCGGTGAACGGGTTCGCTCCGGTCCGCTTTCTCACGAACCACTGCAGCGTACGCACATGTCCTCACACGTCGACCAGCGTTTCTCTTCCCGATGGGGGTTGATCCTCAGCGTGCTCGGCATCGCCGTGGGCACGGGCAACATCTGGCGTTTCCCGAGGATCGCCGCGTCGAACAGCGGCGACACCGGGGCCGGGGCGTTTCTGCTCGCGTGGCTGATCTTCCTCTTCGTGTGGAGCATCCCGCTGATCATCGCCGAGTATGCGCTCGGGCGGAAGGGGCGGATGGGCGTCGTCGGCACGTTTGCGCGCGTGGCGGGGGAGAAGTTCGCGTGGATGGGGGCGTTCGTGGGCTTCGTCGCCACGGCGATCATGTTCTATTATTCCGTCGTCGCCGGCTGGTGCATGTTCTACCTCGTCGAGATGCTGGTGAACCCGCTCCCGCTCACGACCGAGGCGGCTCAGGGGGTATGGGACGGCTTTCAGGCGGGCGGGCAGCCGATCTTCTTCCACGCGCTGGCGATGGGGTTCGGGGCGCTCGCCGTGTGGAAAGGCGTCCGGTCCATCGAACGGGTGAACAAGGTGCTCATCCCGGCGCTCCTCGTCATCGTGTTCATCGCCGTGGGCCGGACGCTCACGCTCGACGGCGCGATGGACGGCGTGCGCTTCCTCTTCACGCCCGAATGGGAGACGCTCGCCCATCCCCGGATCTGGCTCGAAGCGCTTACGCAGAACGCATGGGACACCGGGGCGGGGTGGGGGCTGATTCTGACCTACGGCGCGTACATGCAGGCCAAACACGGCGTGGTGAAGAACGCTTTCATCACCGGGATCGGCAACAATACGGTGTCGCTGCTGGCCGCGATCATCATTTTCGGAACCGTCTTCGCCATCCTCGGCGCAGAGATGCCGAAAGCGGAAGTGCTCGACGTGATGAAGACGAGCGGCCCCGCCGCCACCGGGCTGACGTTCATCTGGATGCCGCAGCTCTTCGCCAAGATGCCCGCCGGAACCGTCTTCGCCGTGCTCTTCTTCCTCGGCCTCTCCTTTGCCGCCTTCAGCTCGCTCATCTCCATGATCGAACTGGCGACGCGCGTCATCGTGGACCTCGGGCTTCAGCGGCGGCATGCCATCGCGGCGGTGTGCGGCGTCGGGTTTCTCATGGGCATCCCCTCGGCCGTCAGCCTCGGCTTTTTCGAGAACCAGGATTTCGTGTGGGGGGTCGCGCTCATGATCTCCGGCGCGTTCATCGCCTTCGCCGTGATCCGGTACGGGACCTCGCGCTTCCGCCGCGAGGTCATCGATCACCTGCCCGGCGACTGGAACGCCGGCTCTGCCTGGGACCGCCTCATCACGTACGTCATTCCTCTCCTGGCGGTCATCCTGCTCGGGTGGTGGCTCTTCCTCTCGGCGACCGTCTATGCGCCCGAGACGTGGTACGACCCGACGGACCCCTTCAGTGTGATGACGTGCCTGACGCAATGGGGCGTTGTCCTCCTCGTCTTCATCGCGCTCAACCGATGGCTGGCCCGCCGCACCCTCGCCACACCGCTCTCGGAAGAGTAGATCGTGAGACAGGAGATGGAAGAGCCCAAGATTTTCGGGATCGGTTTCCATAAGACCGGCACCACCTCGCTGGCCTCGGCGCTGAAGCGGCTCGGCTATCGCGTCACGGGCCCGAACGGCGTCGACAACCCGCGCATTGCCGGGGAAGCGCTCCGGCTCGCGCTCGACCTCGTGCCCGAATACGACGCCTTTCAGGACAACCCCTGGCCGCTGCTTTATCGTGAACTCGACGCCCGTTTTCCCGGCAGCCGTTTCATCCTCACCCTTCGCCCGACCGATGCGTGGATCGCAAGTGTGGTGAAACACTTCGGCGAGGCGGAGACGCCGATGCGCGCGTGGATCTACGGCCACGGAAGTCCGGTGGGGCACGAGGAGGCGTACGTGGAACGGTATGAGCGCCACAACCGCGAGGTCATGGAATACTTCGCCGCCCGGCCCGACGATCTCCTCATCCTGCGAATCACCGAAGGGGAGGAGTGGGAGCGACTTTGCCCGTTCCTCGGCCGCCCGATCCCGAAGACCCCGTTCCCGCATCGCAACCGCTCGGATGAGCGCCGGCTGTGGGGGCGCATGTACCACGCCCTCCGCCGCCGCATCCGAGGGTGACGAGCGGGGTTCGCATGTGTGCTCGCCCTCTCGGGGCCCCCTTCGGTCGCCGTTAAAATCCCCCCTCCACCCATACATTCCCCCACCCGCCCGTGTCCGATTTGCCGTCGTGGGGGGAGTGATTACAGCGGGAAAGGCCGTTGTCCCCACAGGCGAACCCGAAAAATCCACGTCAGACGGGCGTGCTCCCGAAGCGCAAATTGATACACTCGATCACCCCATTTGCGCTAACTACGGAGGCGAGACGATGGAACTCAAACAGGCAGACCTGGCCGGTCCGGGCATCGGCGACTACGACGAGATCGACCGCATTCTTCCGAACGACTACGCTTCGCTTCTCACGCCGAACGAGACGCAACGCGCCCTCTTCGACGTCAAACGGTTCATCGAAGAGGGGCTCGCGCAGGCGCTCAACCTCATCCCCGTCACCGTGCCGCTCATCGTGGACGCCGAAAGCGGCGTGAACGATTACCTCGACCGGGACGGCTCCCGCGCGCCCGTCGAGTTTCTCATCCGGAACGACGGCAAAAATCCCATCCACGCACAGGTCGTGCAAGCCGCGACGAAGTGGAAACGGATGGCGCTCAAGGAGTTTGATATGAAGCCCGGGGAGGGCCTGCTCACGGACATGCGCGCCGTGCGCAAGGACTACTTTCTCGATCACGACCACAGCGCGTACGTCGATCAGTGGGACTGGGAACGGGCGATCACCGAGCAAGACCGCACCCTCGACTACCTCACCGAGACGGTTCGGAAGATCTGGAAGGTCATCAAGGACGCCGAGACGTTCGTGCACGAACGTTATCCTGTGCTCAAGGACGCGCGCTATCCGGACCTCCCGGACGAACTGACGTTCATCCATGCCGAGGACCTCCTCGACCGATATCCGGACCTTCCCCGGAAACAGCGGGAGACGAAGTTTCTTCAGGAGCATCCGGCGATCTTCATCTACGGCATCGGATGGCCGCTCAAAGACGGCTTCCCGCACGAACTCCGGGCGGCGGACTACGACGACTGGATCACGGAGACACGGTCGAAGGACGGGCGGCTCATGCACGGACTCAACGGGGACATCCTCGTGTGGAATCCCGTCACGAAACGGAGGCATGAACTCAGTTCGATGGGCATCCGGGTCAATGCGGAATCGCTTCGGAAACAGCTTGAGATGGCCGGTCAGCTCGATTTTCTGAACTATCCGTACCACCGCGCGATCATGGAAGGCGCGGTTCCGCTGAGCATCGGCGGGGGCATCGGGCAGTCGCGCGTGTACATGCATTTGCTCCGGAAAGCGCACATCGGAGAAGTGAGCGTGACGGTCTGGCCGAAGAAGCTGAAGGAGATCTCCGAGCGACACAACATCTTCGTGCTCGAATAGGGCTCGGCGCGCATCGGGGGCGGGAGCGGGTTGTTCGAGTGCGGGGAGTTTCCTATCATCCGGCAAGCCTTTTTACCCAATCGTCACACCAACAGGGAGCTTGCATTATGGGCAAAGGAGATTCTCGCACCCGTCGTGGAAAGATTCGCAAAGGCTCTTACGGGAAGTATCGCATGAAGAAGGCAAAGAAGCATGCCAAGAAACGTGCCTGACACGCGGCGAATGCGGCTTTCGCTCGTGCTCGGCCTGATGATCCTGGCGGGTTTCTCGCCCGCGCGAGGGCAGGAGATCGACCTCTCGTTCCTTGCCACGCGCGCCGAAGCCACGAATTTCGAGGAGACGACCCGGTACGACGAACTGGTCGGCTTCCTCGACGTGCTCGCCCGCACGTCCCCGCGCCTCCACCTGACCCGCTTCGGCTATTCGACCGAGGGCCGGGCCTTGCCGCTCATGGTCTACGGCGACGTGGCCGACGCGACGCCCGAGGCGGTACTGGCGACCGGGAAGACACGGGTGTTCGTGATGGCGAACATTCACGCGGGGGAGGTGTGCGGCAAGGAGGCCATGCTCATGCTGCTCCGAAAACTCGCCGCCGGTTACCGTGAAGCGTGGGCCGATTCGCTCGTGCTCCTCGTCGCGCCCATCTACAATGCCGACGGCAACGAGCGCGTGAGCCTCTACCATCGCCCGCGACAGCACGGGCCGCTCGGCGGCATGGGGCAACGCCCGAACGCCGAGGGCTACGACCTCAACCGCGACCACATCAAGCTCGACACCCCGGAAGCTCGCTCGCTCGTGCGTCTGATGAATCGGTACGATCCGCACGTCGTCCTCGACCTGCACACGACCAACGGCACGTATCATGCGTACCATCTGACGTACGCGCCGCCGCTCCATCCGAACACCTCCGAGGCCGTCGTCGATATCCTTCGCAAAGACTGGCTGCCGGAGGTGACGCGCGCCATTCGCGAGAAGTACGGGTGGGAATATTATTATTACGGCAACCTCCCCTGGCCGGGCATGGACGCCGAACGCGGCTGGTACACCTTCGACCACCGCCCGCGTTTCAACAACAACTACGTCGGACTTCGAAATCGAATCGCCATTCTCAGCGAGGCGTATGCCTATGCGACGTTCGAGGAACGCATTCGGGCGACGCTGTATTTTGTCGAAGAAAACCTCGACTTCGCTTTTCTCCACGCCACGGAGATCCGGGAACTGACGGCGCTCGCCGATGCGGAGCCGGTGGCGGGGAAAGCGCTCGCCCTCCGCGCCAGGCACGCGCGCTCCGAAGCGCCTGTGGAAATCTTGCTCGGCGAGGTGGCGGAGGAGAAGAACCCGTACTCGGGCGCGGTGATACTCCGGCGCAAGGACGTGCGGCATCCCGAGCGGATGTATGAGTACGGCACGTTCACCCCTACAGAGACGGCGCTCGCGCCCGAGGCGTATCTCGTCCCGCCGGAGCTTTCCGTCGTCATCGACCGCCTCGACGCGCACGGCGTGCAGTATACACGCCTCGAAACGGATCGGACCGAGACCGTCGAGCGGTTTCGCATCGACTCTACGCACGTGGCCGAGCGGCCTTTCCAGAAGCACCGGGCCCGCACCCTCTTTGGCGCATACGAGCGCGCCGAGGCGACGTTGCCCGCCGGAACCCTGGTCGTCCCGGTGAATCAGCCCCTCGGACGGTTGCTCTTCACGATGCTCGAACCTCGCTCGGACGACGGTTTCGCCACGTGGGCCCTCCTCGACGACGCCCTCGAAGGCGCGGCGCACTATCCCATCCTGCGTCGTCCGGTTGCCCGCTGAGTGCGCCCGAAGCCGCCTTCCGTCACACAGAGTTTGGACGTTGCGTATGAAAGCGGCCCCGCTGCTCGCCGCCGCCGGACGCGGGCGAATCGCGCTCCTGTTCATGGTCGTGATGACCGGTGCGGCTCCGGTCCGGGCGCAACCTGTGCCGTTGCCCATCGGCGCGAAAATACCCATGGCGGACCATCCCCTGACCGGCCTCGACGGTCGTCGGACCACGCTCGCCGACACGCTCGGGACCCGGGGGACCGTGGTCATTTTCTGGAGCAATACGTGCCCGTGGACGAAGAACTACGAGAAGCGGGTCCGGGCGCTGGCGTCGCGGGCGGCGGAGTCGGGCATTCGGTTCGTGCTCGTCAACGCCAACGATTCCCGCGCTTTTCCCCGCGAGACGCCTCCGGAGGCGCGCAAGCAATCCGTGGCGCGCGCCCCCGGCGTGGCCTACCTCTTTGACGAAGGCTCGGCGCTCGCGCGTGCGTTCGGCGCGACGCGCACCCCCGAGGTGTTCGTGTTCGACCAGACCGGGAGGCTCCGTTACACCGGCGCCATCGACGACAGCCCGCGTTCGGAAAAAAACGTCGGGCGGGCGTACCTGGCGGAGGCGCTCGAGGCGCTGCTTTCGGACGCACCGGTGAAAGAGCCGCGGACGAAGGCTTTTGGTTGTCTCATCAAGCACGTGCGATGAGGGCAAAGAAAAAAGCCCCGGCCGCTTCGAGAGCAGCCGGGGCGAGATCTATGTGATGGTTAAGCCGGGCGGGCTCAACTCTTGTCCTCCTCGTCGTCGACCACCTCATAGTCGACGTCGCGGACCTCCTGCTCCTCGGAAGGCGGCGCGCCGTCCCCACCGCCGGTCGCGCCTTCGGCCGAAGCCTGCTGGGCCTGATAAAGGTCCTGGCTGGCTTCGCTCCAGGCCTCGTTGAGCTGCTGAAGGGCGGATTCGAGTTGGGAGAGGTCTTGCGCTTTGTGCACCTCTTTCAGCCGTTCGAGTGCGGCCTCGATCTTGGCGCGTTTCTCCGCCGGGAGCTTGTCGCCGTACTCCTTGAGGTTCTTCTCCGAGGTGAAGATCAGCGCGTCGGCGGCATTGACCTTTTCGGCTTCCTCGCGCTTCTTCCGGTCCTCTTCGGCGTGCGCTTTGGCGTCGGCGCGCATCTTCTCGATCTCGGCCTCCGTCAACCCGCTCGACGCCTCGATCCGGATCGACTGCTCCTTGCCCGTCGCCTTGTCCTTCGCCGAAACGCTCAGGATCCCGTTCGCGTCGATG
>NZ_JBWOPL010000051.1:0-23937 GCF_056451265.1 Rhodocaloribacter sp.
CGCGCCCCGAACCCCGCCGCGAGCAGGCCCGCCCCGAAGCCCGCCGCGAGCAGGCGCGCCCCGAACCCCGCCGCGAGCAGGCGCGCCCCGAGGAACGTTCAGACAGCCGCCGTTCCCGCGACGAACCCCGGGGACGCGACGAACGACGCAGCCGAGACGAACCCCGCAGCCGAGACGAACCCCGGGGACGGGAAGAACCCCGTGGCCGCGACGAACGACGCGGGCGAGAGGAAAAACGCGGCAACGGCCGAGACAACCGGCGCGGACGGGACAATCGCCGCGGACGGGACAACCGGCGCGGCCGCGAGAGCCGGGAGGAACGGCGGCGGCGCATCTATGAGAACCGCCCGGAATACATGGCCGCCTACGACCCCAACAAGACCGAACTCGACGGCATGATCCGGAAGGTCGGGGTCCTCGAAGTGCTGCCCGACGGCTACGGCTTCCTTCGCTCCGCCGAATACAATTACCTCCCCAGCCCGGACGACATCTACGTCTCGCCCTCTCAGATCAAGCGGTTCAGCCTCAAGTTCGGCGACACCGTCGACGGCGAGGTGCGCCCGCCCAAGGAAGGCGAGCGGTTCTTCGCCCTCATCCAGGTCAACTCCGTCAACGGGCGGACGCCCGCCGAGCTCGAGGAACGCGCCACGTTCGACTATCTGACGCCGCTCTACCCCGAAGAGCACCTCAAGCTCGAAACCACGCCGAACGAATACAGCACCCGCGTCATCGACATGTTCGCCCCCATCGGCAAGGGGCAGCGCGGGCTCATCGTTGCCCAGCCCAAAACGGGCAAGACGATCCTTCTGCAAAAGATCGCCAACGCCATCACGAAGAACCATCCCGAGGCCTACATCATCATCCTCCTCGTCGATGAGCGCCCGGAAGAGGTGACCGACATGGAGCGCAACGTTCAGGGCGAAGTCATTGCTTCGACGTTCGACCAGGAGCCCGAGCGTCACGTGGAGGTGGCCAACATCGTGCTCGAAAAGGCCAAGCGCCTCGTCGAGGCCGGGCAGGACGTGGTCATTCTCCTCGACTCGATCACGCGCCTGGCGCGCGCCCACAACGCCGTCACCCCGACCGTGGGCAAGACGCTCTCCGGCGGCATCGAGGCCGGCGCGCTCCGCGGGCCCAAGCGGTTCTTCGGCGCGGCCCGGAACGTGGAGGAAGGCGGCTCACTGACGATCATCGGAACGGCCCTCATCGACACCGGCAGCCGCATGGACGAGGTCATCTTCGAGGAATTCAAGGGCACCGGCAACATGGAGCTCGTCCTCGACCGGCAACTGGCCGACCGCCGCGTCTTCCCGGCGATCAACGTCATCAAGTCCGGCACGAGACGCGAAGAGCTGCTCATCCCCGAAGCCAAACTGCAACGCATCTGGATTCTCCGGAAATTGCTCGCCGACATGGATCCCATCCAGGCCATGCAGTTCCTCCTCGACAAGATGCGCGGCACCCGCAACAACGACGAGTTCCTCATCGTGATGAATTCCTGAGGCCGCGCCTCTCCGAGGGCCCTGCCGGCCCGTTCTGCTCGACGGCGGCGTCCCCGGCGACCGTCGAGGGTCGTTTCCTTTCTCCCATACCCCCTGTTCCATGAGGCGTCCCGACGTGCGGTTCAAGGCCATCCTCTTCGATCTGGATGGCGTTCTCGTGGATGTATCGCGGTCCTACCGTCGCGCCATCGAAGAGACCACGTTCCACTTCACGGGCCGCCATATCGTGCCCGGCACCGTTCAGCGTTACAAAGACGCGGGCGGCTTCAACGACGACTGGAAGCTGACGCAGACCATCATCTCGGACATCGGCATCCGGGTGCCGTTCAGCCGCGTCGTCGAAGAGTTTCAGCGGCGGTATCAGGGGGAAAACTGGGACGGCTTCATCGCCGAGGAGACCCCGCTCATCCAGACGCACACGCTGGAGGCGCTGAATACGGGCGATCGCATCTTCGGCCTCGTCACCGGACGCCCGGAGGCCGAAGCGCTCTGGACGCTCGACCGCTTCGGCTGGCGGGCTTTCTTCCCGCTCGTCGTCCCCATGGAAAAGCAGGAAGGGCGCGGCAAGCCGGACCCGTTCCCCCTGCAGCGCGCGCTGACCATCCTCGACGCGGCGGGACGCCGGGTGTTGCCCGAAGAGACCGTCTACATCGGCGATTCGGTGGACGACATGACGGCCGCCCGCGCCGCCGGCATGTGGGCCATCGGCATCGTGCCCCCGTACGAGGACCTCGACCGGGACCGCCATACGGCGCTGCTCTACGAGCGCGGCGCGCACGTCGTGCTCGACAACCCCGACCGTCTTCCGCTATTGATCGACACCTTCGACGAGCGCATCACCTCGGAGGAAGGCAGCGGCTGACCGTGCGGCGGCGTTCACGCCTCCGCCACTTCGGAGGCCGACCGCTCGTTCTCCGGCTCCGGCAGATACCGTTGCACGAGCCATGCCATCAGCCCGATGGATACGGCGGCGAGGACGGTGTTGCTGAGGTAGCCGTATTCCGTGTAGGCCAGGCCCGCCACCGCCCCTCCGATGCCGATGCCGAGTTGCCCGATGGCCACTGCCAGGCTCATCAGGATGCCGCGCCGTTGCGCCGGCGCCAGCGCCGTCATGAGCGACTGAAGCGGACTCATCCGCATGGCCACCATCACCATGGCCAGGCCAAACATCCCGTAGGCCGCCCACATGTTCGTGACCACGTAGGTCGTCGCCAGCATCACCAGCCCCAGCCCCACGCACGAGGTGATGATCAACGGTTTGCGGCCCACGTCGTCGGAGAGCCGCCCGGCCAGCGGTCCCGTCAGCACGTTGGCGATGCCGCCGACGAAGAAGAGCGAGGCGATGGCCGCACCCGAGACGCCCAGGTTCTCTTCGAGCCACGTCGGCAGATAGATGACGTACAGGCCGATGCTGAAGAACATCAGGAGGTAGGCCACCGACGCCGCCACCACGGCAGGCTGTTTCAGCAGGGCGCCGTAGTTGGCGAGCGCCCGACGGAGCGAGAGCGGGTGACGGTCGCGCTCGACCTCGGGCTGCGGGACGAAGCGCCAGATCAGAAACGTCGCCAGCAACATGGTGAGGGCGAACATGAGGAACGCCCATCGGAAGCCGAACCAGTCCGCCAGCAGCGTGCCCACGGGGATGCCGATGATCTGCCCGAAGGCGATGCCGCTCATCACCCAGCCGTTGGCCCAGCCGCGGCGCTCATACGGAAAGTAGTCGCCCACGTAGGCGACGGCGCCGCCGCTGAGCATGCCCCCCGCCGCGCCGGCCACGGCGCGCACCGTGAGCAACGAGAAAAAGCTGTCGGCGACGCCATGGAGCAGAAGCGCCCCCGCCATCGAGCCGCAGCCGACGAGCAGGATGCGCCGCCGGCCGATCTTGTCGGAGATGGGGCCCGTGATGAGCGCGAAGACGCTGAGCATCAACGCATACGAGGTGATCAGCCATCCCTGAAGCGCCTCCGGAATGTCGAGCGCCTCGCCGATGCGCGGCAGAATGGGCGAGACGATGATGACCTGGCTGCTGGCGGAGAAAACCATCAGCCAGAGCGCGAAGAGCACCAGGCGCGGGTTGGATTTGCGTGGAGACACGAATAAGAGGAAGAGACGTCGGGGGCGCAAAGGCTGTTCGAACAACCTTTCGACCGGAAAGGTTTCTCGGCCACCCGAACCCCACCCCACGCGCGAAGGTTGACGTGAATGTCGAAAGAAGCGAACCTGCCTTGCGCCGGAGCCGGCGTGTAATGGAACGCGCGAACCGGTCACCCATTAACCCTGAGCGACGTCTTAACCCTGAGCGACGTCTCACACAGTCGCCGAAACCAACCGTATGGAACCTCTCCGTTGTCTTTTCATCGTCCAGGGCGAGGGGCGGGGGCACATGACCCAGGCGCTTGCGCTTCGCGCCCACCTCCGCGAGGCGGGACACACCGTGGCCGGGGTCCTCGTGGGGCGGCATCGCCACCGCACGATCCCGGAGTTCTTCCTCGAAAAGATCGACGCGCCCGTCTCCACCTTCGACAGCCCCACTTTTGCGCTGGATGCGCGGAACAGAGGCGTCCGCGTCGGGCCGACGTTGTGGCACAACATGAGCCACATCGCCGCGTTTCACGCCGCGTTCCAGCGCATCGACGAAGCGGTGCGGCGACGGCGTCCGGACGTGCTCGTCAACTTCTTCGACCCGCTCGCGGGCCTGTATGCCCGACGCTACCGACCCGACGTCCCCATGGTTTGCATCGGGCACCAGTACCTGTTCCATCATCCCGCATACCCGTTCCCGACGGGCCGCCCCGTACAACGGCGGCTGCTCCAGGGCTATACCGACCTGACCGCTGCCGGAGCCGTCCGCCGGCTGGCTCTCTCTTTTTATCCCGCCCCCGAACTGCCCGAAAAAAACCTCGTCGTGATGCCGCCGCTGCTTCGTCCCGAGGTGTTTCGCTTGCCGCACGACCGGAGCGAGCCTTTTTTCCTGATTTACGTGCTCAACAGCGGCTATGCCGAGAGCGTCGTGCGCTGGCACGAGCGGCGGAAAGACGTGCGGCTCCATTGCTTCTGGGACAAGGAAGACGCCCCGGACGTGCTCGCGTACGACGACACGCTCACCTTTCACCGGCTCGACGACGAGAAATTCCTCTCGATGATGACCCGGTGCCGGGGACTCGCCTGCACCGCCGGTTTCGAGTCCGTATGTGAGGCCATGTATCTCGGCAAGCCGGTGCTGATGTCGCCCGTCGAGGGACACTTCGAGCAGTATTGCAATGCCCTCGAAGCCGAGGCCTGTGGGGCGGGCCGCTTCAGCCCCCACTTCGACCTCGATCGGCTGCTCGACCCTCCGCAGCGCCCCCGGGAGGAGCCGCTTCCTTTTCGCGCGTGGGCGGCTTCCGCCGGAGCATGCTTCGTCCGTGAGATCGAGACCGTCGCGCGCCGACGCCCGGCCCGCACATTCGTCGCCGCCTGAGTTGCATCGCACGGCGCGCACCGGTATACTTAATCAAGGCGGTTCCGGGCGCCGTTTCCGCTTTTCTCCCCCGCCCTTCGGCCGCACGAAAAGAACCCACTCATACAGTCCGAATACCGGTGTGATGAAGTATCGATGGGTGACGCGCCCGGTGCATAACCCCGAGGCGGTGGCGCGTCTTCAAGCGGAGCTCAACAGCCTCCCCGAGGCGCTCGCGCGCGCGCTCGCCGTGCGCGGCATCGAGACGTTCGACGAGGCCCGGCACTTCTTCCGCCCCACCCTCGACGACCTCCACGACCCCTTCCTCATGCGCGACATGGACGCCGCCGCCGACCGCGTGGCGACGGCCCTCCGGCGCGGCGAACGCATCCTCGTCTACGGCGACTACGACGTGGACGGCGCCACGTCTTCCGCGCTGATGACGCATTTCCTCCGCGCGCACGGGGCGGACGCCGAGTACTTCATCCCGGACCGCATGAAAGACGGCTACGGCCTCGGAGCCGCCGGCATCGACCATGCCGCCGAGATCGGCGCCGGCCTCATCATCGCGCTCGACTGCGGCATCACGGCCGTCCAGGAGGCGGAGGCGATCCGCGCCCGCGGCATCGACCTCGTCATTTGCGACCACCACACGCCGAAAGAGACCCTTCCCGACGCCGTGGCCGTCCTCGATCCGAAACGTCCCGGCTGTTCCTATCCCTTCAAGGAGCTGTGCGGCTGCGGCGTCACGTTCAAGCTCGTGCAGGCCGTTCTCGCACGCCTCGGCAAGCCGCCCGAAGACGCGCTGCCCTACCTCGACCTGGTCGCCCTTGCCACGGCGGCGGACATCGTGCCCGTCACGGGCGAGAACCGGGTGCTCCTCTCCGAAGGCTTGAAACGGCTCCGCGCCGCGCCGCGCCTCGGCCTGCGCGCGCTGGCCGAGGCAGCCGGCATCGACCGGGCAGGGCTGAACACGAGCCGGATCGTCTTCGGCTTCGGGCCGCGCATCAACGCCGCCGGGCGGCTCGCCTCGGCGCGGCTGGCAGTGGATCTGATGCTCGCCGAGGACGAGGACCGCGCCGCCGCACTCATGCAAACCATCGAGGAGCTCAACCGGAAGCGCCGGACGCTCGACAATGACATCGCGCGACAGGCCGCCCTCATGGCCGAGCGGCAACTCACCTCCCGCGAACGACACTCGATCGTGCTTCACAACCCGGACTGGCACCTCGGCGTCATCGGCATCGTCGCCAGCCGCATCGTCGAGCGCTTCTACCGCCCCGCCATCATGCTCTCCACCGCCGGCGACCGGCTCAAAGGCTCGGCCCGCTCGATCCGGGGCGTCGACGTGTTCGAAGCCCTCTCGGCCTGCGCCGACCTCCTGACCGAATTCGGCGGGCACAAGTATGCCGCCGGCCTGAGCCTGCCCGAAGAAAACCTCCCCGCCTTCCGCGAGCGCTTCGACGAAGCCGTGCGCGCCTCCATCACGGCCGAGATGCTGCTCCCCGCCATCGAGTTCGACGCCCCGCTCCGCCTCTCCGAGATCGACGAGCGCTTCTGGGCCGTGCTCCGGCAGTTCGCGCCCTTCGGCCCCCGAAATCCCACGCCCGTCTTCCACGCCCGCGACCTCTTCGTCGCCGGGCTGCCGAAAACCGTCGGAGACGGCACGCACCTCAAGTTCTCCGTCCGGCACGCCGACGGCCCGGCGATGTCTGCCATCGGGTTCGGGCTGGGCGAACACCTCGCTACGCTTGTCGAAAGCCGGCGCCGGGGCGCGGCCATAGAACTGCTCTTCTCCGTCGAGGAAAATACGTGGAAGGGGCGCACTTCCCTCCAGCTCCGCGCTCGCGATCTGCGCCTCGAAACCGTCCCGCAAGAAAAGCAGGCGGCCGACGCCTCGTGAAGGGACTACGATTCGCCGCTCATCATGTCCTGCGTCTCGTACGCCTCCTGCCGGATCTGCCCGCATACGAGCGTGCACAACGCCGAAAGCGTGGGGTCGGCGATGCTGTAATAGACGTTCAGCCCCTCTTTTCGGCGAGCGAGCAGTCCTTCGCGGGCCATCAGGCCGAGGTGCTTACTCACGTTCGCCTGCATGTGTCCGGTGGCTTCCACCAGTTCCTGCACGCTCATCTCCCCGCGGGCCTGCAGCTGATTCAAAAGGTCGAGTCGCACCGGCTCGCTCAGCAGTTTGAACCGCCGCGCCACACGCTCCAACAACACCTCGGGCACCATATTTTTTTTCATGATTCCGGCGCATCTTCTTTCATTTGCAACCATGCAGTAATATTATAAAATCTCCGAAATGATCCAAACAAAACCGCCGTCCCGACTTTTTCCTTCGGCTCCCCCGCGCAGCGGCGCTTTCGGATGAGCGGCGCGCCTCCAGGTTGAAGGGCGCCGCCTCTCCGCGCGACCCGGACCACGAACCAGGCAACCGCTTGCAGAAGAAAGACCCGCCCTGCCCGAATTATACATTTTCATTAAAACCAATATATTAAACCGAATAAAGACACGCCCCGCCTTCCCAATCGAACGGCGACGACTCCCGCCGAGGGGGCTTCCACACCCGGGCGAGCCCCGCCCGTCCGCTGATCCATCGGGGGGATTCATTCGACCCGAACCGATTCACGGGAACAACCCGGACACGTGAAATTTCCATCAAGACCCCCTCTCCGAGAACGCCTCTTCCTTTTTTCGGAACTATATTCCCCAATAGGAATAATAAAACGATCCCGACAGACTTGTTATTACAAGACAATACAACTATCTTGAGGGTATTCCTCCCAACCTTCACGAGCACACCATGCTAGACTTCCTCTCCCAACCCTGGCCATGGTATATAGCCGGTCCCCTGATTGGACTGGTCGTACCGGCGCTGCTGTTTCTCGGCGGCAAGCAATTCGGCGTCTCGGCGAACCTCCGGCACCTGTGCGCCGCCACCATCCCCGGGCCCGTGGAATTCTTCAAGTATGACTGGAAGAAGAGCGGCCTGTGGAATCTGACCTTCGTGCTGGGGGTCGTCATCGGCGGCTTCATCGCGCACACCCTGCTGTTCAACCCCGATCCGATCGCCATTTCGGAAGCCACGAAGGCGGACCTGATGGGGCTCGGGCTGACCGACCTCAACGGCCTCGTGCCGAAGGAGGTCTTCAGCTGGTCCGGCCTGTTGACCCTGCCGGGCTTCGTCCTCATCGTGGGCGGCGGTTTTCTGGTGGGCTTCGGCTCCCGGTATGCCGGTGGATGCACCTCCGGACACGCCATCAGCGGGCTGGCCGATCTGCAACTGCCTTCGCTGATCGCCGTGATCGGCTTTTTCATTGGCGGCATCATTGCCACGTTCGTCCTGCTTCCGCTCATTTTTTAACCCTCCACAGTCATGCATCAGACGGTTGAAACGCCGATGGTCGAGAAGGGCGAGGCCGCGCCTTCCCGCGACGGGGAGACCGGGCGGAAGCCGGGCCTTTTCTGGTACCTGATCCTCGGCATCTATTTCGGCATCGTGCTCACCAAGAGTGAGGCCATTTCCTGGTTCCGCATTCAGGAGATGTTCCGTTTCCAGGGCATCCACATGTACGGCATGATTGCCGGTGCGCTGGCGGTGGCGGCTCTCTCGGTGGCGATCATCAAAAAGCGCCGCGCCAGGACCATCTACGGCGAGGAGATCTACATTCCGCCGAAAGAGCTGGGCAAGGGCTACCGATACTGGATCGGCGGCATCATCTTCGGCCTCGGGTGGGCGCTTCTGGGCGCGTGCCCCGGCCCGCTCTTCGCGCTCATCGGCAATGGCGTGCTGGTGATGTTCGTCGCCCTCGCGAGCGCCGTCGTCGGCACCTGGGTCTACGGCTACCTTCGTCCCCGGCTGCCGCACTAACCCGCAACGAACGCTTCCCGCACTCATAAACAAGGAGAATTTGCCATGCTATTCCGACAAATTTTCGACGAGAAACTGGCGCAATACGCCTATCTGATCGGTTGTCAGGCGACGGGCGAGGCCCTCGTCATCGACCCCGAGCGCGACATTGACCAGTACATTGCCCTGGCCGAGAAAGAAGGCCTGGAGATCGTGGCCGTGGCCGACACGCACATCCACGCCGACTACCTCACCGGGATGCGCGAGTTTGCCGAGCGCGGCGTGAAGGTCTATGCCTCGGACGAAGGCGACGCCGACTGGAAGTACGAGTGGCTCATCAACAGCGATACGTACAACTACCGGCTCCTCAAAGACGGCGACACGTTCCGCGTGGGCAACATCGAGATCAAGGCCGTCCATACGCCGGGGCATACGCCCGAGCATCTGAGCTACCTCGTCACCGACCTCGGCGGCGGCGCCGACGCGCCCATCGGCCTGGCCTCGGGCGACTTCGTCTTCGTCGGCGACCTCGGGCGGCCCGACCTGCTCGAATCGGCGGCGGGCATCGAGGGGATGATGGAGCCTTCGGCGCGCACGCTCTACCAGTCGGTGGTCAAGTTCCTCGAGATGGACGACTACCTCCAGATCTGGCCGGCGCACGGCGCGGGCAGCGCCTGCGGCAAAGCCCTCGGCGCCGTGCCCGAGTCGACCGTCGGCTATGAGCGCCGGTTCAACCCCGCCATCCGCGCGGCGGCCCAGGGCGAGGACACCTTCGTCGGCTTCATCCTCGAAGGACAGCCGGAGCCCCCGATGTACTTCGCCCGCATGAAGCGGGACAACAAGCTCGGCCCGAAGGTGCTCGGCACCCTCCCGAACCCCCGCCGCCTCACGCTCGGCGAACTGGGCAAGCTGGCCGGCAACACCGACGTGGCGCTCGTGGACACCCGCCTCGACAACTCGGCCTTCATGGCGGGACACCTCCCGGGCTCGCTCTACGCCCCCTTCAACAAGAGCTTCAACACCGTCGTCGGCTCGTTCGTGGACGAGAACGTCCCGATCTATCTCATCATCGAGGAAGATCACCTCAACGAAGCCGTGCGCGACCTCGTCCGTATCGGCCTTGACGACATCGTCGGCTTCATCACGCCGGATGTGCTGGTGACCTACGGCGAGCAGGGCGGCGAGCTGGCGAAGATCGAAGAGGTCTCCGTCGATAAGCTCGACGACCTCCGCCGCCGCGACGACGTGCTCATCTTCGACGTGCGCAAGCATTCCGAGTTCATCGAAGGGCACGTGCCGAACGCGTACAACCTGGCGCATACGCGGCTCTACGTCCGCAAGGATGAGGTGCCGAAGGACAAGAAGCTGGCGATTCATTGCAAGACCGGCGGCCGGGCGGCCGTTTCCGCTGCTCTGCTCGCACGCTATGGCTACGACGTGATTTTTGTGAACGGCGATTTCGAGAAGTGGATGGAGGGGCATGACTTCGCCGAGGGAGAGGAAATTCACGCCATAGCCTGACGGTCGGGGCCCAGGAACGGGAAGCGTGGAGCGGGAAGGGGTGTGAAGGACCCCTGTGGAGCCCATGAATACCTTCCCTTGCGCTTCCCGTTCTTTGCCCCTTCCGAATTGAAGCTTCCCCATACGCCCTTCGAACGACGCAACGCGCGGCCCAGCCGAAGCCTATCCGGCCGTCTCCGAGCGCCGCCTTTTCACATAGATCCATGAACGTCTTATCCCGTTTTTTCCCCCCCTTGCAGTGGTTGCCCCACTACCGTCGCGAGGACTTTTCCGGCGACCTGTCGGCGGGCCTCACCGTCGGGGTGATGTTGATCCCGCAGGGGATGGCCTATGCGCTGATCGCCGGGCTGCCCCCGATCTACGGGCTGTACGCCTCGCTCGTGCCGCTCATCATCTATGCGCTCTTCGGCACCTCGCGGCAACTCGCCGTGGGGCCGGTGGCCATGGTGTCGCTGCTGGTGGCGGCGGGGGTGGCGCCGCTGGCCGGCGATGACGTGGCGCTGTACGTCACGCTGGCGCTGACGCTCTCGCTCATGGTCGGAGCGCTCCAGTTTTTTCTCGGCGTGGCGCGCTTCGGCTTCCTCACCAACTTCCTCTCGCATCCCGTCCTGAGCGGCTTCACTTCGGCGGCGGCGCTCATCATCGGGCTCAATCAGCTCAAGCACCTCCTCGGCCTGAGCATTGCCCGCTCGAACTACATCCACGAGATCCTCTGGAGCGCGCTCACCCAGATCGGCGCCACCCACCTTCCGACGCTCGCCCTCGGCCTCGGCAGCATCGTGCTGCTCGTGGGCCTCAAGCGCTGGAAGAAGACCTTTCCCGGCGCGCTCGTGGTGGTGGTGCTCACCACGCTCGTCGTATGGCTGCTGCGCCTCGACCTCCACGGCGTCAAGATCGTCGGCGAGGTGCCGAGCGGACTGCCCGGGTTCATGCTGCCCGACGTCGGGATGGCGGAGATCGACGCGCTTCTGCCGACGGCGCTGGCCATCGGCCTCGTCGGCTTCATGGAATCGATCGCCGTGGCGAAGGCCTTTGCCTCGAAGCACCGGTACGAGGTCGATGCCAACCAGGAGCTGATCGGCCTCGGGCTGGCGAACCTCTTCGGCGGCCTCTTTCAGGCCTATCCGACCACGGGTGGTTTCTCGCGCACGGCGGTCAACGACCAGGCAGGGGCGCGCACCCCGCTCGCCGCGATCCTCAGCGCCGGCGTCATCGCGCTGACGCTCCTGTTCCTGACGCCGCTCTTCTTCTTCATGCCCAAAGCCGTGCTCGCCGCCATCGTCATGGTCGCCGTCGTGGGCCTGATCGACCTCAAGGAAGCGCGGTTTCTGTGGCGCGTCAAGCGGCAGGATTTCTACCTTCTCGCGCTGACGTTTCTGGCCACGCTCAGCCTGGGCATCGAGCAGGGCATCCTCGTCGGCGTGGCCGCCTCGCTCGTGCTCGTCATCCAGCAGTCCTCGCGCCCCCATACGGCGGTGATGGGTCGCCTGCCGGGCACGAAGACGTATCGCAACATCGAGCGCAATCCCGAAGCCATCACCCGCAGCGACCTCATCATCCTGCGCGTCGACGCCGCGCTCTACTTCGCCAACGTCGCCTATTTCAAAGACAAACTCCAGGAAATCGAGGAAAAAGCGCCCGCGCTCCGGGCCATCGTCATCGACGCCTATCCGATGAACCGCATCGATTCGAGCGCCGCGCACGCCCTCCTCGAGATCCTCGAAGACGCAGAGCGGCGCGGCATCCGGTTCTATTTCGCCGGCGTCAAAGGCCCCGTGATGGACGTGCTCGAACACGCCGGCATCGTCGACCGCATCGGGCGCGACCACTTCTTCATGGAAGTGCACGAGGCCGTCGAAGCCGCGGAGGCCGCCCTGAACCATCAGCCCCCAACGCCCCGCACCCCCGCCGAGGCGCTCTCCTAACCCTTATCGAAAAAATCATCATGCTTGGCTTTCGCAAAACAAAGTCTCCCTCGAAGGAAGTAGATTACGAAGTAAAGGATTTCGAAAAAGACGTCCTCGAGGCGAGCCACACCGCGCCCGTGCTCGTAGACTTCTGGGCCTCGTGGTGCGGTCCGTGCCGGTTCCTCGGTCCGACGCTCGAAAAGCTCGCCGAGGAGAGCGAGGGGCAGTGGACGCTCGTGAAAGTCAACACCGACCTCCACCAGAACCTCGCCGTCGAACACGACATCCGGGGCATTCCGGCGGTCAAGCTGTTTCACAAGGGACAGGTGGTGGATGAATTCGTGGGCGCGATGCCGGAGTTTTTCGTGCGCCGGTGGCTCAAGAAAGCGCTCGCCGCCTCCTAGCCGATGCCGGACGCATGCGGGTGGGCGCGATGCTTTCGCCTCCCCACATGCTTTCCCGCTCATTTTTCATCGGCACACGCCCGGAAGGGCGCGCTTCGCCTGAGATCTTCATGAAACGACTCCTGATATTCTCCGCAGCGATCCTTTTCTTTTCGACGAGCGCGCCGACCCCGGGCGTTGCGCAGCCCTCCGGTCCGCATGGCAAAGGCCGGATGATGCACGAGAACAACCGGCCGGGAACGATCAAGGGCTTCCCGGCGCTCGGCGCGAAGCTTCTCGAAAAAGAGAAGGCCATCGGCGCGCTCACCCCGGGACGGATCGCAACCTATGACCGGCTGCGCGGACACGCGGGCGGCGATCGGAAATAGTCATGGAACCACCGGCGGAACCACGGAACCCCCTGACGGCAGAGGCCCTGGCGGCGCACTTCGCCCGCATGCAGGCGCAGGTCTCGCACGCGCCCCTGTCGGAGTTGCTCGCGAAGCAGGCGCTCCACTGCGTGGACGGGCGCAATCCGTCATGCGTGATCTCGGCGCCCGGCGGCAATGCGGGCGCGTTCCTGCTCATGCTGGCCGCGCTCGAAGCCTCGATGAAGCGCCCCCTCTCCGCCTCCGGCGTGGACCGGCTCTTCCACGACTACCTCGATCGTTTCGGACAATTTTACATGCATACGGATCGCCTCTCGCTCGAAGCGCTCGAAGCCACGCTGGAGGCGCACCCCGGCATTTCCGCGCTGTGCTGCCCGTATGACGCCGTCGAGGATCTGGTCTTTCGCCCGACGATCAGCCAGCGGGAATCGCTGCTTCGGTTGCTCCTCCGGCCCGAGCACGTCGGTTGCGGCCACCTGCGCCTGATGATGCTTCACAGCGAGGCCTATGAGGTGCGTCCGGAATTGACCGAATACTTCTTCGCCGCTTTTTTCAACGCACTCTGGCGCGGCGACCGGCGGGTGGTCTATGACGTGCTGGACTCCGATCACCGGGAGCAGGCCGTCGTCAATGTGATGTGGGCGGGGACAGGAGACGAGGGGATCCTGCCCCGGCATTGCCCGCTGTATGACGACCTCCAGGTTTTCCTCAACTTTCCCCAGGCCACGGCCTATCTGCTCCACCGCCACGAAACGTTTTTCAAGGAGCGGGGCGTGCTCACCGGCTCCGCCGTGGAGACGTTTGCTTCGATTCAGGCGCGCCTGGCGGAGCGGCAACTCCGCGCCACCCTGCGCCACCTCGCCCCGGACCTGCCCGTTTTCAACGTGATTTTCGACGACTCGGGCTTCACCGTGGAACCCGTGACGGACACGAACGACGAAGATTCGACATCGATACTTATTTCCGAGACGCCATGAGAAATTAAAGCGTCGGGTGAGTATACTTCACCCGGCGTCTTCCGGGACGTCCCGAACCAAACCACGATTTATCCCACCAACACCCGGTACGATCATGTCTGACAAGTCTTTGACCCGGAGAGATTTCATTCTGCGCGTGTCCGCGCTCGGCGCGTTTGCGACCGGTTCGAGCGCGCTGCTTGCGGCCTGCGGCGGCGGCGAAACGCAGAGCGGCGGCGAGGCGGCGGCGCCGGCGGAAGCGCCCAAGACCGCCGAACCGATGGCGACGGCTTCCTGCGACGACCTTTCCGGCCTTTCGGAGACGGAGCGGGCGCAGAGTGAACAGATGCGGCAGACGCTCCAGTACACCAGCACCTCGACGATGGAGGGCAAGCACTGCTCGAACTGCGCGCTCTACATCGCGCCCGAGGGCGGCGCAGCCTGCGGCGGATGCCGGCTGTTCCCGGGGCCGGTCTCCCCGAACGGATACTGCAACTCCTGGGCGCCGAAGCAAGGATAACCCTGCCGGCGTCGGCCGTCGGCGTGTGAGGTCGGGACGAAGCGCGTCCTTCCGCCTGCCGCGTCGGCCGGCGCCTGCTTGAAGGCGTCCCCCGATGCGAAGCGCACGCCGCATCGACGGCGGACGGGCTTCGTAAACGTGAGAGATGAATCCCTTCAAGCGGTACATAACGATCCTTCAGTGGCTGCCGAATTACCGGCGCAAGGACCTCTGGGGGGATCTTTCGGCAGGCCTCACGGTGGGGGTGATGCTCATCCCGCAGGGCATGGCCTATGCCATCCTGGCGGGCATGCCGCCGATCTACGGGCTCTATGCCTCGGTGGTCCCGCTGCTGCTCTATCCCCTCTTCGGCACCTCCCGGCACCTGGCCGTCGGCACCATCGCCATCGACATGCTGATCGTGGCGGCGGGACTGAGCCTGATCGCCGAGCCGGGGTCGGCGCGGTACATCGAGCTGGCGATCCTGCTTGCGGCGATGGTGGGCAGCCTCCAGGTGCTGATGGGCGTCGTCCGTCTCGGCTTCGTCGTGAACCTGCTGTCCCGGCCCGTCATCACCGGTTTCACGGCGGCGGCGGCGCTGATCATCGGCTTCAGCCAGCTCGGCAACCTGCTCGGCCTGTCGATCCCACAGTCGCAATACATTCACACGCTCATCCTGGCGGCGCTCCGGCACGTGGACGCGTGGCACCTGCCCACGCTTGCGCTCGGCGCGGGCGGCATCCTGCTCATGCTCGGCCTCCGGCGCTGGCTGCCGAGGCTCCCCGCCCCGCTCATCGCCGTGATCCTCGGCACGCTGGCCGTCGTGGGACTGCACCTCGACCAGGGCGGCGTGCGCATCGTCGGCGACATTCCCACCGGGCTGCCCTCGTTCCAGGCGCCCCACTTCGACATTGCCTCGGCCCGGCTGCTCTTCCCCACGGCCATCACGCTCGCCCTCGTGCAGTTCATGAACGTCATCTCACTGGGCAAGGTCTTCGCCGCCCGCTACCGCTATTCGGTGAAGCCCAACCAGGAGCTCTTCGCCATCGGGCTGTCCAACCTCGGCGGGAGTTTCTTTCGCAGCCTGCCCGTCTCGGGCAGCTTCTCGCGCACGGCGGTCAACGCCCGGGCAGGCGCGCGCACGCCAATGTCCAACATCATCGCGGCGCTCGTCATCACGCTGACGCTCCTCTTCCTCACACGGCTCTTCTTCTACCTGCCCATCCCCATCTTCGCCTCCATCATCATGGTGGCCGCCTTCGGCATGGTCGACGTCAAAGAAGTGCGCTTCCTGCTCAAGGCCAAACGCATCGACGGCTACATTGCCATCCTGACGTTCCTCGCCACGCTCTTCATCGGCATTCAGGAGGGTGTGCTCCTCGGCGTCACGGTCTCCGTGCTGGCGATCATGTATCGCATCAGCCGGCCCAACGTCGCCGTCCTCGGGCATCTGCCCGGCACCCGCTCCTTCCGCGACCTCCGGCGGCACCCCGAAGCGCAACCGATCGAAGGCATCCTCATGCTCCGCGTCGACGCCTCGTTCTCGTTCGCAAACGCGGAGTTCCTGAAGGACCTCATCCTGAAGGAGAGTGAGCCGGAGGACAGCAAGATCCGCGCGGTCATCATCGACTCGAGCAGCGTCAACGACCTCGACATGACGGCGCTGGCCGTGCTCCGAAACGTCGCCGAGACGCTCAAGGAACGCGGCATCGAGCTGTATTTCGGCGGCGTCAAAGGCCCCGTGCTCGACGTCTTTCAGCGCTCGGGGCTTTACGATCAACTCGGCGCGGATCACTTCTTCCTCAGCCCCCACCGCGCCGTGCGATACGTCCTCAAGAAGTGGGGCAGGTCGGAGGAATACCTCGACGCCGTTCCCCATGGGCGCAGCGGAACGTCCCTCCCGCCGTGGGAACACCCGACCTCGGAGACCGATTCGTCGTGAGCGGACCGCGGCGCGGCCCACGAAAAAAGGCGACCCGCCGGAGCAGATCGCCTTTCCCGAAATCCGGGTGCGCCGGACTTACGACTTCTTGCCGTACCGCCGCATAAACTTCTCCACGCGACCCGCCGTATCGACGTACTGACGACGCCCCGTATAGAACGGGTGGTTCGTCGAATCGACTTCCGAGACGTACGTGTCGCCCTTGATCGTCGAGCGCGTCTGGAACGTCGTGCCGTCGGCGAGCTTCACCGTGATCAGCTTGTATTCGGGATGCAGATTCTCTTTCATGGTTCCCCTTCCGCGTTTATCGCAAAGCGTGTTCTTCAGGTGCAAATCGTCGAATCATAAAGTACGCCGGGCGCAAACTCAAGTTTCCACGGGCATGATTCGCCAAGGATTCACGCGGTCCTTGCCCCCGAGAGGCCGGCGCGAAACCGGCCGGCAACATCGGGAAGTGCAAAAGCAGGGGCAAAACAGGAAGACGTTTGTCTGAAAGAGGACATCGGCCGGCCCCGTAACGGTGCGCCCGTAACGGTGCGCCCTCACGGGTGAAAAAGACCCCGCCTTCCACGGATGCATCACTCGACCACGAAGGCGGCCGTCAGCCCGCCGACCCTCAGTTCGAACCCGCCCGGCTCCACGACGGGGCGATCGTCGAGACCGATGAACGCCAGTTCGGATACCGGCAGGGTGAACGAGACAGTGCGCGCCTCTCCGGGGCCAGCGCGATCTTTTCGAAACGACGGAGCCGTTTCACCGACGGGGTGATGCTCGCGTAGAGATCGCGGCTGTAGAGTTGGACGACCTCCTGCCCGTCCCGGTCGCCGGTGTTCTGCACGGTGACCGACACCCGGAGCGTATCCGTCGTGTCCACCGTGTCGGCGCGCAGCGTGAGATCCCGGTATGCAAAGGTCGTATAGCTCAGCCCGTGGCCGAACTCCCATTGCGGATTGAAGCCGTTCCTCCCGAAGGTCGTGTCGGCCTGCTCGCTGTTTTTATGGTCGTACGTAACCAGGCTGTTGGCATAACGGGGGTAGGTGAACGGCAGCCGCCCGCTCGGATTGACGTCGCCGAAGAGCACCTCGGCGAGGGCCTGTCCGCCGAACATCCCCGGGTGGTAGGCCATCAGGACGGCGTCGGCGGCGTCGGCGGCGGCCCGCACGACGCGGGGGCGGTTGAAGAGCATCACGACGATGACCGGCTTGCCCGTGGCCGCCAGCGCCCGGACCAGGCGCGTCTGCACGGCGGGCAGGTCCAGGTCCTCGATGCTGCCCGGCACCTCGACGGACGGCTTCTCGGCCAGCGCCACCACCACGGCGTCGACGCCTTCGGCCGCCGCCACGGCCGCCGGGATGTCCACCTCGGTGTAGAACTCCGTGCCGGGCACATACGTCACCCGATCGTCGCCTGCGTGGGTGCGGAGGGCCTGCAGAAGGGTCCGTGCCGAGGGGGGATAGAGGCCCGTCTCGACGCCCTGCCAGGTGTACGACCACGACCCGTAGAGCGGGGGCAACCTGTCGGCGCCCGGGCCGGTGAGCAGGATCCGCGCCTCCTTCGCCAGGGGCAGCACATCCGCATTTTTCAAGAGCGTGATCGCTTCCCGCGCCGCCGCCAGACTCACCGCATGGTGCTCCGCCGAGCCAACCCGCGAAGCCAGCGAGGTATCCGGGTAGGCGTTCTCGAACAGCCCAAGGGCCATCTTCATGTGCAAGATTCGCCGCACGGCCTCGTCGACCCGTGCCTCGGGGAGGGCGCCCTCGCGCACCAGTTCCACCACGAGTTCGGCAAAATCGGTCGAGTACGGCACCATGCTCATGTCGACCCCCGCCATCACCGCCATACGGACGGCCTCTTTCTCCGTGGCCGCCACCCGGTGCACACTGTGAAGCTTCTTGATGTCCTCCCAGTCCGTCACCGCCACCCCCTCGAACCCCAGTTCATCGCGGAGCACATCGGTGAGCAGGTAAGGGCTGGCGTGAACCGGCGCCCCGTTGATTTCGCCGGAATTGATCATAATGGACGCCGCGCCCGCCGCGATGGCTTCGCGGAACGGCGGCAGAAAGATTTCGCGCAGGAGTCGCTCGGGGATATAGGCCGGCGTGCGGTCCTTCCCGGTGAAGGGGAAGCTGTAGCCCACATAATGTTTGAGCGTGGCCGCCACCCGGTCCGGAGCCGTGAGGTCGTCCCCCTGCATCCCCTCCACGGCGGCCACCCCCATCCTGGAGACCAGGTACGGATCTTCTCCAAACGTCTCGAAGAAACGAGACCAGAGCGGCTGCCGCCCCACATCGAGCACCGGCGCGAAGTTCCACGGGACCCCGCTCGCCCGTGTCTCGAGGGCCGTCACGTGGGCCGCCTGACGGACCAGGTCGGGGTTCCACGTGGCGGCCAGGGCCAGTTGGTGCGGGAAGATCGTCGCCTCCTCCAGGTAGTTGTTCCCGTGCACGGCGTCGATGCCGTAGAGCACCGGGATGCCCAGGCGCGTCTCCCGGGTAGCCAGGTCCTGGATGGTTCGGATCACCTCATGCCACCGCTCCAGGGTCAGCGCCGCGTCCCAGGTGTTGAGGATCGACCCGACGCCATAGGTGACGAGCGCCTCCCGGAGCTTGTCCGGATCGAGCTCCAGGCGAGAATCAACCCATTCGCGCCGGCTCGCGACGGCCTGGAGCGTGAGCTGGGTCATCTGCCCGGCTTTCTCCTCCAGCGTCATCTGCTGAAGAAGGCTCTCCACGCGCGCCTCCACGGAAGCCGGCTGGGCATGGACGGCAAACGGCGCGAGAAAGAGAAGCAACAGGACGTATCGGAGGGGTCTCATGGGTAGGAAAAGGTGTTTATGTAGAAGAATAAGACTCAGGCGGGGGGGGCGCCGTCGACTCCCGAACGATGAGTTCGACGGGGAACGTCCGGCGCACCGGTGCGGAGGCCTCGCCCCGCACCCGGGCGATGAGTTGCCGGGCGGCCGCTGCCCCCAGTTCCCGGACCGGCGCCCGGGCCGTCGTGAGGGGAGGGGCGGCAAAGCGGGCGCTGCTCACGTCGTCGAAACCGGTAACCGACATCTCTTCCGGGACCCGTATGCCGGCCTCTTTCAACGCCGCCAGCGCCCCGATGGCAGCCTGGTCGTTGGCGGCCATGAGGGCCGTGGGACGCGGCGAGAGTGCGAGCGCTCCGCGGGCCATCTCGTATCCAGCCTCCTGCGTGTACCCCACCAACTCCGACGACAGTTCGATCCGTTCGGCTTCCGGCACTTCGGCCATGGCCTTCCGGAAGCCTTCGAGCCGCTCCCTGGCGTCGGACGCCCGGGCCGGCCCCCGAAGCAGGGCCACACGGCGATGTCCCAGCGCCAGCACGTGGCGCGTCAACCCATAGAATCCCCCGTAGTTGTCGAACAGGATCAGATCCACATGCTGCTCCTTCGCCGGGGTGTTGACATACACGACGGGGCTGCTCTGGGCCAGCAAGCCGCTCAGGCTCCCCAGATCCATGGTGGGCGCCATGATCAGCAAGCCGTCCACACGGGGGCCCATGCCGTGGAGCGCCGTTGCCAGTTCGTCCGTGTCGTAGTGCGAGGTGGAGATCAGGATAAAAAACCCGGCGTCTCGCGCGGCCCGGTCGATCCCATGCAGAAACTCGGAGAAAAACTCGCCGCTGACGAAGGGCACCAGCACCCCGAGGCCGCCCGTCACCTTTCTGAGCAGGCTTTGCGCCACCGGGTTGGGTCGATAGCCGAGGTGCGCCACCGCTTCCGTCACCCGGCGACGCTTCTCTTCCCGGACCGCATCCGGATTGTTCAGAACCCTCGAGACGGTTGAGATGGACACTCCTGCCAGGCGGGCTACGTCGTGTATCGTTACTCGCATTCGATGTCTGTGAAAAGGTTTTCAAAAGTACGAATCTCCCCCCAGGGATACAAGGCGGCCCGCGAAAAGTCCGAAACAGCCCTGCCTCTCACACCCTGTCGGCGCGACGGGTCATGCCGGCCGGGAGGTCTGGTTTCCACGTCTACGTCGGCCCCTCGTTTCCGGCTCCGGGGGGCGTCTCCAACGCCGCCCTGATCGCCGCCGTCCTGGTCTGGTCGAGGCGATAGCGTGAAGCTACCAGGACGACCAGCAGATGGCCGAGAGCCGGCGCCAGGGTAAAGAGCACCACGATTCCATGCACTGTCTCGGGCGTCTGCGTGGCCGCATCCGCGGCATAGCCAAAGTAGGCCAACATCCATCCCACCAGGGCGCCGCCCAGCGCCATGCCCAGTTTGAGCATAAAGAGGGTTCCGGAAAAAACCAGACCGGTGGTACGACGCCCCGTTTTCCACTCGCTGTAATCCACCGTGTCGGCCATCATCGTCCAGAGTATGGGGCTTCCCATTTGGCCGAAGAACTGCACGAGAAGGAACAGCGTGAAGATCAAAGCGAGCTGATCCTTCCCCGGCGCATACATCGCGACCGAGAGCACCGCGACGGCGCCCTGCAACAGGACGTAGGAGCGGGTAATGTTCAGGCGCTTCGTCAGCGGGCCGGCGAAGGCAGCCCCGACCATGGCCGCGAGCATGCCTGCCGTCAGGAAACCACTCACCAGGTCGGCCCGGCCCACATACCAGGTCATGTAATAGATCGCCGTACTGCCCCGGACGACCAGGGGGATGAGCAAGACGAAGCTGATCAGAGCCACCACCCGCCACTGATCATTGGCCACCAGCCACCGCATATCCTGCCTGAACGAGCCGGCCCCCTCGGCCACCTGCCGGACCCGCTCGCGCGTAAGCAGGAAGCAGGCCAGGAACATCAGCACGGCCAGCGCCGCCAGGATCGCCATGGCGCCGGGAAACCCTTTGCGGGCATCTCCCTGCCCGATCCATTCGACCAGCGGCAGCATCGCCGCCGCCACCATCACGCCTCCGGCCGTTGCGAGAAAAAAACGATAACTGTTGAGGGAAACGCGCTCCGCCGAGTTGGCTGTGATGACCCCTCCGAGGGCCGCATAGGGTACGTTGATCGCCGTGTAGACCACCATCAGAAGCGTGTACGAAACATAGGCATAGATCAGCTTCCCTGTTGGTCCGAAGTTCGGAGTAGTAAACGCCAGGACGGCGATAACGGCGTAAGGCACGCAGAGCCAGAGCAGGTAGGGCCTGAATTTTCCCCACCGGGTCTCCGTCCGGTCCGCCAGAGCCCCCATGACCGGATCGGTGACGGCGTCGACGAGCCGGACTACCAGGAAAAGGGTTCCCATTGCCGCCGCACTGAGGCCATAGACATCCGTGTAATAGTAGGCCATGAACATCAGCAACGTCTGGAAGACGATGTTGCTGGCCGTATCCCCCAGACCATAGCTGATTTTCTCGAGGACGCCGATCCGTTGCGCTGTATTCACAGGGGCCGGGGGGTACTTCATGCGTTCACAAATGCGCCCTTTCCTGAGGCGGGTTGATCCGATTCGAAGGACATCTCGGAGGCGGTGCCTGTTTCCCTCCAAGGTACGTCTCCCGAAACGATCTGTAAATCTCTGGAAGCGCTCCGGCGATCGATGAGTGCGAGTCAGAGTGAGACATACCGTCAAACCAACTCACCGGTAGAGACAAGTCGGGGGCTCCCATGCGTCTCCTCGCACGCCGGGTCGTGCGGGCGCTCCCCTTGATGCTTGTCGGGGCGCGCCCTACCTTGATGCAAACACATCCCGGAAATCAGCGTGTGGCGCGAGGCGCATGGTCATGGCGGAAGGTCTTTTTCTGGTGGGTACGGCCCGCGGCGTCGGAAAAACCTTGATCGGCGTGGGGATCGTGGCGTTGCTCCGGGAGATGGGCGTCGACGCCACGATGATGACGCCCATCTCGACCGGCGACTCGGGCAAGAATGCGGCGTCGCTCCTGCGCGAGATCGGTGTGGAGGCGCCCCGGAGGCTGGTCATGCCCATCACCTTCGAGACCCCGGCGGCGCCGTACGTGGCCAGCCGGATCGAGCGCAAGCCGATCCATCTGCGGAAGGTGCTCGACGCCTATCACGAGCTCCGGGAGCAGGGCAAGTTCGTCGTCGTCGAAGGCGGGGGCGTGCTGGTGCCCATCGCCCGCCGATACGACATGATCGACCTGCTCAAGGATTTCGAACTGCCCTCGATCATCGTCGGGCGCACGGGACGCGGCACGCTCAACCACTGCATCCTCACGCTGCGCATGCTCCTGGTCATGGGCGTGCAGCCGCTCGGCTTCGTGCTCAACGGCTACGGCCAGTACGGCGACGGTTTCGCCGAGTCGCTCAACCCCGAGGCTTTGCGCGAACTGGCCGCGCCCACGCCCGTGCTCGCCACGCAGGAATGGCGACCCGAATATCAGGAGGACCTGCCGGCGTTCATCCGCGCGCTTCGGGAGCAATCGGAGCTGACGGCGATGCTCAGACGCCTTACCGAGACCGGGCCGGCGGAGACACGCGCCTCCGGGACGCCCGTCACGCCGGATGCGGGCGGCGAATGAATCCCCCGAAGCCCGCCGCAGGATCCTTTCGACGGAGGCTCCGTTCATCGGCTTCCGAACCCATCACCCGCTTTTTTTCGCACGCATCCATCGTTAACCGCAAACGGGGCCGGATCGCGCCCCTTCGTTCCCATGACTCAAAGCGAGCGCGTCGTCTATGCGACGCAGGCAAAACCACTGCAAAAGCAGATCGAGGCTTTGTTGAAGAACGCGCCTAAGCGCGAGGTCGCCGGCGTCGTGCACGCGGTGATCGTGCCGGATGCGAACCTGATGAGCGGCGGCGCGACGGCGGCGGAGGTCTACCGCACGCTCGAAGGCCGGAGGTACGACACCATCATCCTCATCGCGCCGAGCCATACGGGCGCCTTCGAGCGCATCACCATCTGCAGCCTCGACGAGTACCGGACGCCGCTCGGCACGCTGAAGGTGCACGATAAGATGCGCAACGAGCTCTGCGACGAGGACGACGACATCTTCCTCGACGACACCGGCCATTTCCACACGGACGGCATCGACGTGCAGCTGCCGTTCCTTCAGACGATCCTGCCGCCGTTCGACATCGTGCCCATCGTGATGGGGGCGGAGACGCCGGAGCTGTGCAAAGAGCTCGGGCACGCCGTCGGCGAGGTGATGTACAACCGGCGGACGCTGGTGGTGGCGTGCGCCAACGTGGTGGAGGCTTCGGAGGAGGCGTTCCAGGAAATGCGCGCGGCACTCGAAGGGCTCGACGTGCCGCGCCTGATGGTGCTCTTCAACAGCGAGCGCGTGCGTATGGAGGGCAAGGGCGCGGTGCTCGTGGCGCTCATCGCGGCGCTTCACCGGCGGGCCAACCACGCGGAGATCGTGCGCCTGCAGCCGCCCACGGAGGAACGCCCGGGCTTCGTGGGGGCCGTCATCAGCCGGGTCTGACGCCCGAATTCCGTTCACACAGCGAGGACGCATCGTGGCCGTTCCTCCTCAGACATCCGGGGTTCCCCCGCGCGTCGCGCTCATCGGGGCGGGAGCGCTGGGCACGGCGCTGGCCCGACGCCTGGCCGCGCGCGGCTACCCCGTCGCCGCCGTCCTCAGCCGCAGCGAAGCCTCGGC